>NZ_JDST02000033.1:0-6212 GCF_000584975.1 Candidatus Accumulibacter cognatus
TCGCCACCAGAAACAGCGAGCTGCCAAGAATGATGGCGCTGAAACCCGGTGAGACGTCGAGCATGTCGAGACCGACTTGCAGGAAGGCGTATACGAACAGCAGGGCGGTAAAGGCCAGCACGGTCCGTGCATATTTGCAGAACAACACCCCCTGATGCAGCGCCATCAGTCCGAAAACGCTGAGCGACGCCAGGCGCCAGTTGTCGCCGCGTGGAAATACCTCATGGATGAAAACGAACCAGCCGCTGGTCAGCATGATCACGGAGGCCAGGGCGAGCGGCAGGATCAGTTTCGGAAACTTTTTCTCGTGCAGCGCCGAGATCAGCACGATCAGCAGCATGTAGCCAACGCCCAGCGTGACCAGGACGCGCATCACGCTGCCCATCCGATTCCAGAACATGCCGATGTAGGTGCTGATGCCGGCGAGAATGAAGATCGCGCCGAGATAGGTGAACAGCGTCTTGGCAATTTCGCCGCCACTACGCCGGGCGGGCGCCGCCTGCGTCGGTGACGGGTCGCGATAGGCCACGGCCACTTCATCCGGCGTGATGTCATAGGTTCGCATCAGTTCGGTGATTTTGCCGAGTGCACCGGGTTTGTCGGTAACCTGCCTGACGCCGAACAGGGCGGCGACCAGCGGCCAGCCCCACCAACCGCCGCCGATAACGAACAGCAGCACCAGCAGCAGTATCAGCCAGCCCATCATCAGGCTATGCTCCTGTCGTCGAGCGACGCGCTGGTGTTTTAGTCCGCGCGCTCATGGCGAAACCACCCAGCCGATGAACCGAACCGTGTTGCCGTAGTAGGCGCCGTCGGTATTGGGCAGGCGGATGCTGCGCCCGCTTTTTACCAGTTCGGCTTGCGAACGGTAGCGGGAGGAATAGAACAGGTCGGTAAAGACGCGCCCCGAATAGCCGTCGGGGCCGGCGCTAAATGCGTAGCCATCGGGTGCCAGACTCGACGAATCCACTTTCAGTCCTGCGAGATCAGGCACCTCGATCGGCGTCACCCTGGGAATCTTCGGCGTTTCGACGGTGCTCCCGGTATTCGGCGCGAGACCCGGCGGCAGGAGCAGGGCGATTTCCTTCACCGCACCGGTTCTAGGATTGAAGCGCCAGAGTCGCGGATTCTGGTAGGGCTGATTGCTGCCAATGTAATTGACCTGGACCCGGTCGCCGACGACGGCAATCTGAAGCGTGTTCTGGGCATTGTTGTAATAGCCGTAATTGGTGGCGTACAGCACGTCATACTGCGCCGGTGCGACCAGCAGGACCGGAATGCCGGAGATCGCCAGGAACAGCACGACCAGCAAAAGCGGCAAACCGAGACCAAAAGCGATGGTCGGGTTGTCGCGGAAAACGTTCTTCATGTCGGGAATTCCTGTGGACTGCTACTGAACTGAATGAAGCTCAAGAGCGCCTCTCTGCCAATAGCGCAGCCCGCGTCACCGGGCTTTGCAGTTGCTCGAGCCACCATCGCAGTGCCCGCCCTTGGCTGCCCCTGCCGCTCTTGCGCCACGCGTAATAAAACTGAAGCTGCTGTTCCCCTTGTTCGATTTGTTTGACCACCAAGCGTCCGGTATCGATGTAGGGCTGTGCCAGGCATGTCGGCAGGAAGCCGACACCCAGCCCTCGAAGCTGCGCGTCAAGCTTCGCTGGCAGGTCCGGAACGGTCATCACCTCCTGGCCGGGCAATAGTCTGATCGTCAGGCCGTCGCCGCGTTGTGTCGAGTCGGCAAGCACCACCGCGCGATACGGGCGGATGGTTTCATCGGTCAATGGTTCAGGCGCCTGTGCCAGCGGGTGGTGAGGCGATACGGCGAAGACAAAATGAACCGAACCGAGCGACTCCCGCAGTAGGTCGGCCCGGCTACCGGCCTGCACGGCCACGCCCAGCGCCAGATCGGCCTGGCCCGATGCGAGCGCTTCGAGCGTGCCAGACAGCGTCTCGCTGCGCAGCTTGAGACTGGTCGGCGGTTGCAACGCAAAAAACGACTGGCAAAGCTCCATCACCGTCGCACGAACGATGATGCTATCGACCGCAATCGTGAACTGTGGCTCCCAACCGGTCGCCACCCGCTTGATGCGGTTGGCGACGGCATCGATATCGGCCAACAGTCGCGCACCCTCGCGCAGTAGTTCCTGCCCGGCTTCAGTCAAGCGGGCCTGCCGCGAGCTGCGATCAAACAGCAGGACATCCAGCGCGTCTTCGATCTGCCGCACGCGATACGTCAGTGCGCTCGGCACCATATGACTCGCACGGGCAGCCGCGGCAAAGCTGCCGGCCTTTGCAATGGTCTCAAGCATGGCCAGGGCATCGGGTGTCAGCACATCGCGGGCAGTCGGCATCAAAGTGTCGTTCATTCAATCATTTTGAATGATGCCATCAAATCGACAGCACCTGCAACGATACTGAAAAGGTCACCATGCATCTCATCAACCAGGAGGTTCACATGCTCACAGTTCGCAAGTCTCAGGATCGCGGTTACGCAAACCACGGCTGGCTCGAAAGCTACCATTCGTTTTCATTCGCCGGTTATCACGACCCGGCGCACATGGGCTGGGGCAACTTGCGGGTCATCAACGAGGACCGGGTGGCCCCCGGTACCGGCTTTGGCAAGCACAGCCACCGCGACATGGAAATCATCAGTTACGTTCTGTCGGGAAATCTCGCGCATCAGGACAGCATGGGCAATATCAAGGGGATTCCACCCGGCGACGTGCAGCGCATGAGTGCCGGCACCGGCGTGACGCACAGCGAGTTCAACCACGCCGAGGGCCAGAGCACGCACTTATTGCAGATCTGGATTACGCCCAACGTCACCGGCATTGCGCCGAGTTACGAGCAACGGCATCTTCCGGCAGAACGAATGCGAGGTGAGTTGTGCCTGGTGGCGTCGCCCGATGGAGCAGGAGATTCGGTCACGATTAATGCCGATGCGTATTTGTTCGCCGGCCTGTTCAACGGCACGGAATCCGCCACGCTGAACATCGACTCCGAGCGCAAGGCCTATGTCCACGTGGTACGTGGCGCAGTCGAGGTCAACGGCCAGCACTTGTCGGGTGGCGACGCCGCCCTGATCAGCGCGGAAAGTCGCATCGAAATCACGAACGGTAAAGACGCAGAAGTCCTGGTCTTTGACCTCGAGGCGTGAAGGTGAACATTCTTCCCAATCAACCCCTGCCCAATCATTCATCCGGATTGTGTCGTGCAAGGACTAGGCGCTTCTCGCCACCTTTTGCCGGCGTTTGCGCGCGGACAACAGCCAGCGTTTCAAGGCGATGTGGATCAGGGCGATCAGGATCAACGCCACGCCGAAGTAGAACAGCGTCGGCGCCCACACCTCTCGCGGTCCGGGAGGAAGCTGGGAACCGACGAGCCAGGGTTTCAGGAAGCCGGTCAGCGAGTTGCTGATGACGAAGGGTAGACCGATGGTCGAGAGAATATAGGTGAGGCGCTGGGTTTCCAGCGTGCTGGCGGTACGGATGGCGTCTTCCAGTTGCGAAACGCGGGTGTGCAGATTCTTGATGGCATCACCGACGCACCAGCGGGTTTCCAGTGCGGCCCGGAAGGCACGCACGTCGGCCCAATGGCTGCCGGGCTGATATTGGTAGCCGGCCTCGGTCAACCGGCTGCGCAGGGTGGCGAGATCACCCAGCACGGCGGCGGTAGGACGAGGTTTCCTGCCGGAGGTGCGCTCTTCAAACAGCGCGTCCAGTGCCCTCGCCACGTCGCGTCCGGTGCCGAGGGTCTGGAATACCCGCTCGAACTCTTCGGCAAGCTGCGGCAAGCGGAGACGTTCGGTGCGCCAGTCGTCGAATACCAGGACGCCTTGATCGTGGAGGATGGCAAAGCCGCCGTGCAGGGGCAGCACGTTGAACTCGTCCGGCACGGGCAGGTCCTCGACCTTGATCGGCTGTTGTTCGTCCTGGCGGGCGATGAGGGCAGCCAGATAACGCTGCACGCTCGGCAGGTCGAACAGCGCGCCAGACAGGGCAGCGTTCGGGAGCCAGCGCATCCCCAGCAGGAACTTGGTCGTGCCGTCGCCGTCGTCATGACGATAGGCTTTTCTCGCGCAAGCTTCGATTGGGATCGGCGAACCGGCGTGCAGGGCGTCTTCGACGCGCAGGCGTCGCAATGGACTGTACACCCGCCACAGGGCATTGACGACATCCGGCCAGGTCAGCCGGCTGCCCAGACGACCGTCCGGCAGGCGGCGAGGCGCCGCGAGCAGGGTGTGGCGGCCGTGGTCGTCCCACCAGGGTTGGGTGTACCCGGTGCCGGCCGGATAGCTGGCAATCGGACGGGCATTCCCGGTGGGACGCTGGTCTGCCCAGCGTTCGTTTTCCAGCCGTTCCAGTTCCCGCCACAGATCCAGCAGGTTGATGCCGGTCAGGGGGTTGACCGACACCACCATGTCATCACCGGCGCCGGCCATGCGCGGGTCCGGACGGTAGACGCCCATCACGGCGAAACCCTGCTGCGTGGGGCTGTGGCTGCGATCCAGCCGGGCGAACAGCTTGCGGGCGCCGCTCGGCCAGGTTTCCACCGTGAGGTAGGCATCCACCAGCACATCTTTGCGCGGTTCCGGACCGGCCATCGGTACCAGCAGTTGCAGGCAGGTAGAGCGGGGCAGCGAACGCAGATAATTCTGTTCTTCATTGCGCAGCAGCGCGGCGGCGCGGCGATAGGCTTCCAGTTCCCACATTTCCGGCACGGCCTCCGGCGCGATGTCCTGCAGCAGCAGGGCGGTGGTGAACTGTAGCGCCTCGCGCCAGGCACCGGCGAAATCGTAGCTGCGGCCTTTTTCTGACGGCAGCGGGGCAAAATGGCTGTGGGACAGGGCCGCCAGTAGCGCCGCCCAGGAAGTGTGCGGATTGTCGGCGACCATTCCCGTCAGTTCCCAGCGTCGCACGGCGGCGACCCAGCGCGCGACCTCGGGCTGGCCAAACGATTCCACCGGCACCCCGTTCATGACCGCGAGCCAGAACAGGAGCGCGAGCACCGAATCGGGGGAAGCGTCTTCGATCACCAGGGTGAGTTCGCCCAGTCGCCGACCCAGGTCGGTACCCTTTCCCCACACGGCCCGCCAATGCGCCGCCAGTTCCGGTGGCGGATTCAGGACCATTTCCGTGACGGTGGACGGATCGGCCGCGACGCCAAAACGCTCGGCCAGGCCTTTGTTGTTCAGACAGACGCCGGGATGTTCGACCGCTTGTTGGCGGCTACCCCATGCACCGACGCCGATCAGAATCTGATTCGTGTCTGCCCGGCGGCGAAGCGGATCGGGTTCGATTCGCCAATAGGGTTCTGCAATGCTCGTCCGTTCCTGAGCGAGCCATCCATTGAAGGCATGGAGAAAGGCGTGAAGCAGCATGGAAGCTCCGATTCTGGTGGAAAACGCGGTCGGCTTGCTGGCATTGACCATGAGTCATCGCGCGTCCACGGGTGCAAGGCAGGCTGGCGGCGCGCTTGCTGAAAAGCCAGGGTTGTTCGGCAAGGTGTGCAACGAGGCAGCGGCAGGATATGATGCGTCGCGTCCAACCATTCGATCACTGGAGATGCCATGCCTTCGATCCTGAACCTGCTCCTTGTCCTGCTCGCCCTGCTGGGTCCGGCGAGCGCCCTGGCCGCCGACAACGACCCGTACGCAGCGGATCGCCAGGCGCTGATCAGGATTTTCCGGGAAATAGAGGCGAGCATCAACGCTCAGGATGTCGACCGGATGGTCGCACAGATGGCTCCCGAGGCGACGGTGACCTGGCTGAACGGCGAGGTTTCGCGCGGGCACGCCGAGATCAAGGCTTACTACCATCGCATGGTCAAGGGCGAGCAGCGTATCCTCGACCGCTATCTCACCACGGCCAAGATCGGCGCTTCGGCTCATTTTTTCGGTCACGGCGAGGTCGCAGTTGCCGACGGGACGATGGTGGATGAATTCTTTCCAGTGGCCAGAGGCCCGTTCACCCTGAATTCGAACTGGACCTCGACCTCGGCGAAAATCGATGGGCAGTGGAAAGTGGTGTCGATGCACCTGTCGTCAAACGTGTTCACCAATTCGCTGATCGCCGAAGCGAAAGAGGCCATCTGGTGGGCGGCGGGCGGCACCGGACTCGCCGGTCTGGTGCTGGGATGGTTGATCGGCAGAATGCGGCGGCGAAGTTAACGGCCATGACTTTGCAAGACACCCCTGATCATGAAAGTCATGACCG
>NZ_JDST02000033.1:6235-64141 GCF_000584975.1 Candidatus Accumulibacter cognatus
CCGGCTTGCACGCCGGAATCGTTCGATGGGCGCAGAGCAGGCTCTGCGAATTCCCCATCTCACCCCCCGACCCCTCCCCACAAGTGGGGAGGGGAGATTCGTGCGTCGCTGACGCGACTTTCACATTAACGGATATCCGCCTTCGTGAGCCGCTGACGCGACCTTCACCTCAACTGGCCCAGCCGAATTGCAACAGGTAGTAGAAGGCTGGCGCCGAAAGGCAGAGCGAGTCGAGTCGATCCAGCATTCCGCCATGTCCGGGAAGCAGGCTGCCCCAGTCCTTGATGCCACGGCGACGCTTGATCGCCGACATCGCCAGGCCGCCGAGAAAGCCGAGCAGGGTCAGCAGCAGCGAGATCAGCGCCGCCTCGGGAACCGTGAACGGCGTCATCGGTGCCAGCCAGATGCCGAGAACGCTGGCGGTGACGATGCCGCCAACAGTCCCTTCGACCGTTTTCGCCGGCGAGAGCCTGGGGGCGATCGCGTGCCGGCCAGCGAGCTTTCCCCAGAGATATTGCAGAACGTCGCTCGACTGAACGACCAGCAACAGAAACACCAGCAGGTAGCCATTGCGATCCGGATGGCCGCTGATCGGCAAGTTCAGCAGCGCCGGGATATGCGAGACCGAGAACACGCAGATCAGCAGTCCGCCCTGCAGCGTGCGCACGTGCCGCCGGCAGTCGCCGCCGTTGGCCTCACGCAGAGCCACCAGCAGCGGCAGGCCGATGAACACCAGACAGGGGATGAAGCTGCCGTAGAGCGCGTCGCTGCCATTCCAGACCAATAGATACTGCAGCGGCACGACGAACACGAAACTGCCCACTTGCAGCGTTTGCGGGATCATGCCGGGGGTTTCGCCGGCCAGGAATTCGTGCAGTGCGGCCAGGGAAGCCAGGCCGAACAGCAGGGCCACGCCGCTGCGGCCCGCACACATGGCCAGTCCGAACAGGATGGCCATCGCCCACCAGGCATGGATGCGGCTGTTCAGGTTATCGATGGCGGCATGGGCCTGGCGCCGGGCGACCGTGAACTTGAGCACCTGTCCGAGCAGCGAAGCGACGATCAGGACCGTGCCGATACCGGCGATCAGTGGCCAGGCATCGTCTGGAAGTGTCGGGAGCGGGGGGCTGGTCATCCGCTCACGATTTCGGCTGCAGATACTGCTGCTGCCAGCAGCGAAGCAGATCGATCTGGGGAGGACCGAGGACCACGGCCGGACGCGCCTTTTGCACCTGTGCAACGGCTTCTTCAGTGGTTGCGGCAATCCCGGCACGCAGCAGCCAGGCCGCAGCCACCAGCGCGCTGCGTGCAAAGCCCAGCGCGCAGCAGACGAGCACCGGTCCGGCGGCACGCGCTTCTGCGATGGCCGCCGAAGCATGCTCGATCTGTTCCAGGCTCGGCGGCACCAGATCGAGCATCGGGATGACCGTATGGCGCAAGGCCGGCGTCGGACAAGGCAGTTCGGCGCAGACATCGACGATCACCGTAATGCCGAGACGCTGCCCTTCGGCGGATGTCGGCAGCCGGCCGAGCAGGACACCTGCCGTGACCGGATCGGCCATCGCGAGCTGACGGGTCCACCCGCGCGAGTTCAGCCAGGCGCAGAGCAGATAGGGTCCGAGCAGACAGCGCACGGCAAGAGGCAGCGAACCGTCAGCGCGTTTCCCGAAGGCCTCGGCGTCGAGCAGCAGGTAGATCGCAGCGACCAGCGCCAGCGCGCCGGACAACCAGAGCAGCCACAGCCAGGCGCCGCCGCCATAGGCCGCCAGGCCGCCCACGGACAGCGCCGCCATCGCGTAGGCCAGCGCCAGATGCCACCGCGATCGCTCGCGGCGCAGAGCGGCACGGCGCAGCGGTGATCTGGCGTCGGTCGGAAACACCCACAGCACGAAGCAGCCGAGCCACAGTCCGGTCGGAATGTCGAAGAAGTGGTGCTGCCAGGTGGTCAGCACCGACACCCCGATCAGCAGGGCGACGCCCACGACCAGCCCCTGGCAGGCACGTGGCACGGCGCGCAGATACGGTTCGAGCAGCACCACGAGCAGGGCGATGTGCAGCGATGGCGCCTGGTTGTAGGGCTGGTCGAAGCGCATCAGGGCGGCGAACATCCAGCCGAATGCGCCGCTCACTTCGCCACGCTCGAAAGTGCAGCGCAAGGGGAAGAGCAGGAAACAGCCGACGGCGATCAGTTGCGTCAGCAGCAGACGCCAGGCATGTGTGTCGAGCTGACGCCGTGTCGTGCACAGCAGCAGGGAAAAGCCATAGAGCAGGTCCATCAGCCAGTACGGAACGATGGTCCAGGGCAGCAGCGGAATATGGCGCTCCCAGGCGAAGACGATGAATCCGACCTCGGATCGCTGGCTGCTGACCCAGGTCGCAAAGCCGTAGCTGGCAAAGAAGAATGGCCCCAGGAACAGCAGCCAGGCCAGAGCCCTGCGCCAGGGACGGGCTTCGGCAACGGGTCCGGCGACGCCTTCGCTGCGGTGCGAGTTCAATTCCGGCGGGCGAGTGAGACCGTGAACATCCCCCAGTCGTCGATCCATTGCTCGATCTTCGTAAATCCCGCGGCGCGCACCAGTTCATCCAGTTCGGCCTGTGTGCGGCGGCGCATCACCCAGGCCTGGTGGCCGCGATGACTGGTGAGCGTGCGCGCGATCAGCTCGATCTGCGGATGCCAGGGTTGGCCGGTGTAGACCAGGTAAGCGCCGGTGTCGACAGCCTGGGCCAGGCCGCGCAGCGAACGCATCACCCGTTCGTTGTCGGAGAAGAGTTCGTAGAGGCCCGAAACGATGACCAGATTCGGTCTTGGCGTCAGTGCAGCGAGTGCCGCTTCGTCGAAAGCGTCGGCGGTTTCGAAGCGGGCGATGTCATCGAGTTGCCTGGCAGTGATCAGGGCCCGCCCCTGGCGGACGTTGAGGTCACTGAAATCACGCAGGACGATCGATTGCGGGCGCTCCGGCAACTGCGCGATGGCGTCCAGGACGTAACGTCCATGACCGGCGGCGGGATCGGCAATGCACAGTGCCTGGCCGTCGTCCCGGAGTCCGTTTGCCGCCAGGGCAATCGCTTGCAGCAGGTGGGATCTGCGCACCCGCACGCCACGCCAGCCGATCGAATCGAGGTAGCCGCGATCGATCAGCCGGCCGATCATCAAGCGGCCGCTGGCCTGGTTCTGGTAGACATAGTCGAGGCTGCTGCCGGAATCGAAGCCGGTCGTCAGACCGATCCGGATACCGTCCGAGAGGCGACCCAGGGTGCGCATCGCCAGGCGGGTCATGGCGAAATGGAGGGCGCGCGGCGAAAAGGGCGGCAGCGGCTGGCGAAGACGGATCTCCTCGTCGCGCGTATGGCCGTCGCGATGCGCCTGCAGCAGCGAATCGCTGGGCAGGGAGGCGCTGAACATGCGCTCGATGAAGGCGCGGATCCGGTCGATGGCGAGCTTGCGGTCGCGTTCCCCGAGTGTGTCGTGGAGGAAGCCGGGGAGCAGGTGGCGCTCCTTGACCGGCGATCCCAGCCGTTCGAAGAAGCGCTCCTGTGGCGCGCGCTGCACGACCCAGTCCTTCCCGGAGATCAGCAGTTGCAGCGGCAGGCGGATGGCGGCGGCATCCGTGACGACCCGGTCGGCAGCATCGTAGAGACCGAGCAGAACACGCGCCGAAATGGCCCGGGTGATCAGCGGGTCCTCGTCATAGGAACGCACGCGCTCCAGATCGTGGGTCAGGAATTTGGCCTTCACATAGGAGGTGATGAAGAAGTTGCCGAACAGTCGCTGCAGCAGCGTCAGCCCCGGCCGGGCCAGGGGAACATAGAGCTTGACCTGGAACGCTGGAGCGGTCAGCACCAGGCAGCGGATCTGTGGAGCGTAGTCGTGCGCCCAGGTCGCGGCCAGGACGGCGCCGACGCTCTGGCCGACGACGGCAAGATCGCGGCTGGCGATGGCGTAGCCGTCGCTGACATGCCGGACGAAACGGTCGAGGTCCTTGACCAGGGCGGCAAAGCTCGGACTGTCGCCGCGTTTGCCCGGCGAGCGGCCGTGCCCACGCGCGTCCCAGGCGAACATCGCGAAATCATCGAGTCCGAGTTCGTCGACGACATGCTGCAGTCGCCCCGAATGCTCGTGGCCGCGGTGAAGCAGCAACACCGCCCGGTCGGCGCTGGCGGCACCGACCGGTGGCCAGTAGCGGTAGAACAGCGTCGTGCCATCGTGAGTGGTGAATTGTTTTTCCTGCGCGACACGCATTCTGATGGGCCTCCGATGGGTATGCCGATCGATATTTCTATGAACCCTTGCCGGTACTTTCTGCGACAAGGCCGTACCTGACCCGGTTGACGATGGTCATCAGCAACAACGGCACGAGCAGCGCCATCACGACCGACAACCAGGCGCCGGGTGCGACGCCGACGCCGAGCAGCAGTCCGAGCAAACCAAAAACCAGCGCCCGGTCACTCTTGCCCATCGGTCCGTCGTTGCGGCGACCATGGCCGCTGACTGCTCCCAGCACCCCGGCCATCTCGGAGGCATTCGCCAGACAGATCACCCCCACGGTCAGCGCGGTGCCGACTTCGGGAAGGAAGGCAAAAGGCAGGTACAGTGCCGCATCGGAGAGCGGGTCCGACAGTTCGTTGAGGTAGGCGCCGAGTGTCGAGGCCTGACCAAATTCACGGGCAAGCATGCCGTCGATCGCATTCAGCGCCATACGCAGCAGGAACCACAGCGGCAGCAGCAGAAACCATTGCCGTTGCCCGCTGTGCGCGGCGAGGGCAAGACCGCCGCCGAGCAGCAGCGAAGCGGCGCAGGTGCCCGCAGTCACCTGGTTGGCACTCAGACCAAGCCCGTACAGGGCGCGTGCGGCCGGGCGCAGCAAGGCCTGGAAGCGGGGTTTCAGGGCATAAAGACTCATCAACACAGGCACGGAGAGTGAATGGTCAGGATGATAGCCCAATGTGTCAAGGAGATTGCTGTGAGCGGGGGTGATTCATGATTCATGGAAAGTGATGCGCCGGTCAAACGATGCGCGCTGGCGTCGATTCACCGCGGGGGACTGGACGCGGCCACCGTCACTGCCCACCAGGGGCCATGCGTGCGGCCCAGCTGCGCGGCCCAGTACCAGGCGGAAACGTCGCTCCATTGCTGGCCGTCCAGGGAATCGATCCGCTCCGCCACCTCGAGCCGGGTGGCGCCACGGGTGGCGAGGAATCTCGACCAGTATTGGTCGCCAACGATTTTGATGGCCAGGGCTTCGACGCCGTAGCCGCTGGCCTTGAAGCAGTCGCTGCTGGGGTGGAGCTGGCGGCTGGCGTGCGTCACCCAGCGCAGAATGATCTCCCGCTGGCCGTCGGTGAAGCGTCCGACGCGGCCGGGAAAATCCTTCTGCAAGCGGTCTTCGAGGGGCGTCAGCGGCAGGACGGTCAGCGGACGACCCTCGAAGCTGCTCGGCCAGCCGGGGAAGGGCACGGCCGCCGGTTCGGCACGGCCGACCCCATGGGCCAAAGGGGCCAGGGCGGCGAGCAGGCAGAGCAGTTGCGCAGGTCGGGTCAGCGCAAGGTCACCCGACCCCCTGACGGGAGGGCATGCCGGCTCTGCGGATGGCGTCCGGTCGATGCGGTACAGCCCGTGCATGATCAGCAGTCCGGCCGTGACGAACACGGACATGCCGGCGGCCGTGTGTGCCCAGACAGGCAGCACCAGCAGGCCGGTCTCCAGGTAGAACAGGGCGGCGGCGCGGACGGCATTGGCGGCGATGACGAGGCTTCCAGTGAGCGCAGCGGCGGCCAGTGTCTGCCGGGGCGAAAAGCGGAACAGGGCGGCGGCCGCCGCCATCAGATACGCGCCCGCCCAAAGCATGCGGAGGCCGCTGCACGGGGCGTCGATGGCGATCTGCCGGCCATCCCAGAGCAACACCGCGCCTTCCAGCTCGACAGCGAGGCCATTGAGTCGCAAGAGCGCGACGGCCAGCGATCCGGCCAGTACCCGCAGCGGGTAGCCGCCATAGAACTGGAGCGAAGCCGTCAGCGGCAGCGCCAGCAAGGCCAGCAGCGCGACCGGAAAATCGAGGCGCCGGCCGAGCCGCCAGGCACTGCCCAGTGCGGCCAGGGCGAGGGCGGCCAGGAGCGCGCGCAGGGACATCGGCAAAGCGGCCAGGGTAGCCGCGGTATACAGCAGCAGCAAGGCTGCTGGCAGGGCCAGGGGGCGGTCGGGTGGCGACGCGGGCGCCGCTCGCCACAAGGCGCCGATCGCCGTTGCCAGCGCCAGCAAGCCCCAGGGATCGTTGGAATCGTCGAAGCTGCCCCGGACATACCAGACGAGAACCGGCCAGCAGGCAATCGCCAGCGCAGCGAAGAGCGCGACGCCGGCGTGCCTGCGTAGCATCACGCCCGGCGGGTCGGCCTGGCCTGCCGGCGGCGCAGCAGCAGCCAGGCCAGGAGGAGCAGCACCGTGGCGATCAGCATCCATTCCTCGGGTTCGGGAATGGTCGGGACGCTGCCCTTCTCGACCGGCCGCAGGCCGGCCTCATCGTATTGCTGGCTGGTTTCGAGAACGACGGCGCCGCTGACCGGGGTGACCAGATGGTAGCGCAGGGCGAGGTCGGTGGCGGCCTGCCGCCCGGACTCTCCTTGTTCGAGAAGACGCCCGATCTGATCGGCGGCCCACAGGCGCGCCAGGTGCCCGGAGGTTTTCGTGGCCGGGTCGTGGACGACGCCTGCGGACGCCCGTTGCTCGCGATGGACGAGCGTTTCGGTGGTGCCCGGCGTCCAGCGGGCGAAGAGCCGCTCGAGGTCGGCCTGCAGGCCGTCGTTGCGGTATACCGGCCGCACCGCCGGCAGCAGATCCAGGGCTTCGAGGACCCGGTTGGGGCCCGGGATGACTTCGAACGGATACAGGCGCACCCGGCCAGGACGTCGCTCGGCGTACTGCAACAGCGGTTCGACGCTTCCCAGCAGCACCGGCTGCGGGCCATGCAGCCAGAGGACGGCCGCCGGAGATCCTGCGGCCGCCCAGTCCCAGGCCCTGGCCAGGGCCTCCAGGTTGTTCTGACCGCCGGCGAATTCGAGCCCCTGCAGGGCCTTGGCCGCCTGTTCCGCAGTCATCGCGCCGCTGGCCGTACTGGCGATGTCGGTGGCCGGAAAGAAGCCCAGCTCCAGCGCACCGGGCAGACGCGCCAGCGCGGCGGCGATTTCCCTGGCGGCGGGCGCCAGCGAGCCGGATGCATCGACCACCAGCGCCAGCCGCCGCGGCGGCTGCACCGGCTGTTCCTGGTAGCGCTGGACGATCACCCGGCCGGGGCCAGCGCCGGCATCGTCGCTCCAGACGGTGCGCAGCAGCGGATTCCGGGGAACGTCGATCCAGGTCGTCCGGCTGCCCAGTTTTTCATTGTCGATCTCGCCGCGCAGGGCGTGGCCGGCATCGGCGACCCGTTCCGGGCGCAAGGGCCCGGTGCCGGTCAGCGGCGAGTCCGCTTCGAGCCAGACGGAATGGAAAAGCTTCGGCCCGATGTCGAAATTGCGCTCGCGAAAAGCCGGCAATTGCAGTCTGGCCGGCTGGCCATCGCGGATCAGCAGCGGCACGGTGATGCCCAGGCGGACCTTCATCTCGCCAGCGTTGGGCGGGATGGGGAACAACTGGACCATCACCCGGTCCTGGCCGGCGGTGGTGACCAGCACCGGGTCCTGGCGGCGGCGGACCACTTTTTCGTAGGCCTGCCGGGTCTGTGCACGGGTACCGAAAGCCGCCTCGCGCTCCTCGCCATCGATCCACAGCGTCAGGCGCGATACCACGGCTCCCGGTGGCAGCGCGATCTGCGCCCGGCCTTCCTGCTGCCTCGCCGTATCGTTCTGCAGGACCATCGTCCATTCCAGATAGGCCAGGCTGGCCTTGGCATCGACCGATCCGTCGATGCGCGAAGCCGTCAGGCTGACGCCGGTCAGGCGGCTACCCACGACGCGGCCACCGATGTCGCGGTCGAAACCCCGCTGCCAATCGCGCAAGCCCCGGATGGCCGGTTCCGGCAGGTCGTTGAAGGCCTGGCCGGTGACCTGGTAATAAACCTTTCTCGCCTCGATCGGGCTGACCGGATCGCCGAGGATGAGCAACAGGCCGATCGGGTCGGCGGACAAGCCGGAGCGCGCATAGCACAGATGCCGCAGCATTTCTTCGTTCCCGACCGCGCGCAGCCAGCGCAGGCCAGCCTGCCGGGTTTCCGGTTGGGCACTGGCCGCCATCTGCGCACCGAGGCGCGTCAGGGTGAACGGCAGGTCGATGACGATCAGGGCCAGCATGGCCAGGACCCACCCCCGCCACGCCGCCGGCAACCGGGCGCTGCCCTGATCGCTCAGGCGGCGCTTGAGCAGCACGCGTCCCCGCCAGGCCGCCAGCAGTGACAACAACGGCGCTAGCGGCAGCAGGCCGATGCCGAAGTACAGGGCCATGAACGGGGCGAAGGGCGTCAGCGGCAGATAGAGCAGCGCGTAGAAAGCGGCGATGCCCATCGCGACCGACTGCAGCCAGGCCAGCGCTGCGCTGGCGCGCACGCACGGCTGTGCCAGCTCGACCAGCACCCAGGCATTGGCCAGCGGCACCAGAGCAATCAGCAAGCCATGCGGAAGGCTTGGAATGGGGTCGAAGAACGACTCTGCGCTGGCCTGGGTATAGGCCTCGAAAGCGAGGGTGAGGGCCGGCAGGATGACGCCCGCCAGCAGGATGAACCCTCTGGACGCGAGGTAAGGATCGCGCGCGGGTAGCCGGACAAGGGTCTCCCGATCGCCATTCGACGCCCGATCCGCTTCGCCGCTCATCGGTTTCTCTCGTTCTAGCCACCCTGGTAGGCGGTGTAGGCCTGGTAAGCGGCAAACACGGCCAGGACCAGAAAGAAGGCGCCGCTGATCCGATGCAGCAGAGCCAGCGGAATTTTTTGCAGGATGGTGCGGCCCGCCAGGATTCCCAATGCCGAAGTGGTGGCCAGCGCCAGGGTGGCGCCGAGCCAGATCGCGGCCGGTGCGTGCACACTGCTCAAGGCCACGACCGCGAGCTGCGTCTTGTCGCCAAATTCAGCCACCGTCAGCAAGACGAAGGTGGTGAAGAAAATGCCATGGCCACTCTTTTCCTCGATTTCCTCATCCTCGTCGTCCTCTTCGGCGCGCAGCGCGTGCATACCGAAGAGGGCGAAGAGGATGGCCACCGTCGCGCTGACCACGTATTCCGGCAACCAGCTGGCAATGGCGGCGCCGAAAACGACGGCCAGGGTGTTGAGCAGCGAAAAGGCCGCCAGCGCACCGAGCATCACCGGCATCGGCCGATGCCGCGAGGCCAGGGTCATGCACACCAGCTGACTCTTGTCGCCGATTTCGGCGGCGGCGATCAAGGCAAAGCTGGTGGCCGCCGCCGCCGACAGCTCGACGATGTCGCCAGTGCCCAATAGGGATGAGATGTGCGGCAGCAGACCCTGTGGATCATCCATTCTGTTCTCCGGAAAAGTGTCGCCGAGAGGAAGCGACGTGGCTGAGCAATGCGGCAAAAAGCCCACAATTATAGCCTGCATGCTCGGCAAGGAACGATCCGGGAAAGGATCGGAGGTGATCCAGCGACACTTGCAAACTTATTCCAGCCGAGCTTGCGGGTCGAACTCCCTGGCCGTTGTCACCGGCCGACCAGGTCCTAGCAACGAGATTCCCGCCATTCACCCGTCTTGCGATGAGCGCGCGTGGCACGGATCAGGGCACTGGTTGCGCGGCGTGCTTGACACGCAGAACCTGCACCGTGCACGCCTCGTCCAGAACCCGGTAGAAGACAATGTAGTTCGGATGCACGACCAGCTCGCGGATGTCTGGCAGTCGACCCGGCCGGCCGAGTGCTGGGTGATCTGCCAGTAGCGTCGTCTTGTCGCGTAGCGGCTTGCCGAAGACCCTGGCGATCGTCGGGTTGTCCTTGCCGATGTACTGGACGATGGCCCGCAAATCCTCGCGTGCCATCGTCCGTCATTCAATGCGCTAGGCCGTGTCCGCCACGTTTTGGTTTCGTCACGGATGGAGTGGCGCATGCCTGCGATCTCTAGGCCGACAGAAAGGTGGCCGGGTCGGCGTCCATCTCGGCCATCACTTCTTCGTGTGGGATGCTCGGCCGTGGGTCGTCAATCGAGGCCTGAAGTTCGGCGGCCACCCATTTGCCATAGGCGGCGGCTGCGTGCGCGTTGCGCATGGCCTGGGCGCGTTCTTGTCGGCTCTGGCGCATGTTCTTCTGGTCGGGGTTCCAGTCGGTCGCGTCGATCTTGGCAACGGCAATGCCAAGATCACGCAACACGACCAGCGCGGAGGACGGATTGCCGAAGCAGCGCGGCTCGGTACTGCGGGCTTTGGACAGAATGGCGTCGTGGCCGCTACGCGTGTGGCGATTTCCAGGAAGAAGCCACCACCATGCCCTTTCAAGCTGACCCCGACAACCCCACAGGCGCCGACGGTCGCCCGCAACTCCGCCAGAGTCATGCTTTTCATGATGGGTTTCTCGATCGCTTGAGTGACAACATAGAAACAAATTTGCAGGTTTGATAGACAAATTGCAAGCGCCGACGACATTCTCCAAGCGCACCCAAGGCGCTTTGCCGCGGAGCCGCCGCGCGTCAAGCGGAGTAGGTTGGGCTGAGGCACGAAGCCCAACAGCAAGACGGTCAACCCAGATCGTTGGGCTTCGTGCCTCAGCCCAACCTACGGGCTGATGAAGATCTGGCTGCCCATCGGCGTATTCTCACGGAAAAGTCGCTGGTTTTCCCTGTCGGCTAAAGCATGGCAGGCAATTCCCGTGTCGACTGCCCGTATGCTGATGTCTATGGACATTGTTGAACCAAGTCAGTCTTTCCGGCAGCACCGACACCTTGCCGGCGCCTCTGCGCAGAACGCAAATGCTCCGTCTTCTCGCCGCAAGGACAGGAAAACCCGCTCGACCACCGGAATGGGCGATCACTGTGCGGGGGGCTGCCGCACCACGGCGCCAGGAGCGAGGAGATTGTCCCGACTTGCGGCGACGGCTGGCCGGGAAATCATTGGCGAAAAAAACGGGAGCCGAAGCTCCCGAATTTCCGTCACGCATGTAGTGGTGGCGATGCAGTTCAAGCCTTCCGTCGACGAAGACCAGCGAATCCTGTCAGCGCCAGGCCAGCCAGGGCGAGAGAACCCGGTTCCGGAACGTGCCCGTTGGTGTCATAAACGATGGTGTCGATCGCGAAATCATCGTTGCCGACAATCTGGACTCGCCCGATCCCGCTCACGCTTGCCACCACATGTGCCACCGAGCCAGGGCTTCCGAAACTGTCCAAGGAAAAGGCGTCGCTGTCGAGTAAGGTACCGAAGACATCGAAGAAATTCACGGTGAAACCGGGTGCGAATGATCCGTTTATGAGGTCGAATGCAAAAGAATTGACCGGAGATACGAAGGTAAGGTCAATGCTGCCGTCCAAGGTTCCGTACAGGTTATCGCCGGAAGTCTGCATGTTAGCCCAGCCGCCCGAATTCATCACCCGGGCCGACGATCCGGAACTCACCGTCAGGTCGGAATAGGTGATCGTTGGACCGACACCGCTGTCGACAAAACAACAGGTGACGGGGGGCGAGGTGAACTCATCGAAGTCGCGCGTTACGGATGCCGCGTTCGCTTCCAGCACACCGAAGATTGAAAGAGTTGCCAGAAGCATTGCATTACGTTTCATGATCGTTCCTCTGAAAATGGTTTGGGGGGTAATTTGGCTATCTTCCATCAAGCAAATTATGGGCCAGCAATTCAACTCTATGTTATATAACAAATGATGTATTTTCCTGAGCAGGCCTTTGTAAAAAAATCCGACACTGGGTAGCGTGCCGACTTGTGCGCGGTGGCGGGGCCTGCCCCTGGGCGGCGGACAGCACGACGGCCTGTGCCGCCGGGCCGAGGTCGCCCCAGACGTTGATGAAGTAATAGCCGGCCTGGTCGAGAACGTCTTCCTCGACAGCGGCGAGGTCGGCCGGCGTCGCCGATTGGCGCTTGTCGTCGTTGAGGCGGTCGACGAGCAGCGAGCCGTAGAGCTGCGTCAGGTAGGGCTGGCCGCCGCTGCGGTCGACGGCGGCTTCGGCGATCGCGAGCGGGATCGTTGCCGGTGGGAATTCGTCGATCGGGCGGGTCAGCAGGCCGACCGCGGTCGGACGGTCGAGGTAGCCGAGGCGGATTTCGCGCAGGTTGATGAAGTGGTCGTTCCACAGCGCGTCGAGTTCGTCGAACGGCGCCGCGCCGGCGACCAGCAGGCGGACGCGGCGGCGGTGCTGGATCGTCGCGCGCAGCAGCCCCATGAACTGCCGCAGATCCTGCCCGTGGCCGGGGAAGAGGCTCGCCAGACGTTCGAACTCGTCGATGCAGATCAGTACCCGCGGTACGGCAGTGAAGTTTTCGAGCGCCTCCAGCCACCGCCGTAGCGCCTCGATCTGCGGGCCCTCGGGAAACGCCGGCAGTTGGAGGCGGCGGTCCTGATCCGCCTGAACGCGCGCCTGTTCGGCGAGCGCCCGGTAGGAGGCGAGCGGCGGCGTCGCCGGATTGTCCTAATTCGCGCAGGTTCCGTATTGACTGAAGCCTTGCTAGACTGCCGTCGCACTCCCCGATCCCCAACTCCCGCTCCATCATCAAGCCCCGAGAGGCAGTGACCAGCAAACGCGCACTTTGCATCGACATCACGACCGCCGCCTCTTGCCGCTTGACGATGCGGGGCAACTGGCGCCCGACGATGTGGCACGCGCCTGCGCCCAGCCTTTTGACTGGAACCCGACATGAAACCCCACGCTTTCATCGCCATGCCGTTCGGCAGCAAACCCGGTCACGACGGCCGGCCGATCGACTTCAATCGCGTCTATGCCGAATACATCCGGCCGGCGCTGGAGGCGGCGGGCCTCGAGGTCTTCCGGGCTGACGAGGACAGCCGCGCCGGCGATATCCGGACCGACATGTTCCAGGAGCTGCTGGTCGCCGATCTGGTAGTTGCCGATCTGACGCTCGACAACGCCAACGTCTGGTATGAACTGGGGGTGCGGCACGCCTTGCGCGCACGCGGCGTGGTCCTGGTGCAGGGGCCGCGGCCGAACCAGCCGTTCGACATTTACACCGACAGCAAGCTCAACTACTCGCTGCTCGACGGTGCTCCCGACCCGGCGAAGCTGCCGGCCGAGCGTGACGCGCTGACCGCGATGGTGCGCGCGAGCATGGCGACCTCGACCCGGCGGAAGGTGAGCCCGGTGTTCCAGTTGATTCCCAACCTGGAACAGCCGGAATGGCGCCGGCTACTGCTCGCCGAGCGCAACGAGTTTTCCGATGCGTACGACAACTGGTCGAGCCGCATGGAAGTCGCGCGCCAGAAAAACCGGCCAGGCGACATCCTGGTCCTCGCCGACGAGACGCCGATGCGCGCGCTGCACATCGAAGCCAGGCGCAGCGCCGGCAACGCCCTGCTCAAGCTCAAGCAGTACGAACTGGCGCTCGAGCAGTTCGAACTCGCGCTCGAGATCGATGCCGACGACAAGGCCAGTCGCGAGAAGAAGTCTGTCTGTCTGGGCCGCCTCGGACGTTTCGAGGATGCACGGGAATGCGTCAGCCAGCTCACCAACGACCATCCGCGGGACGCCGAATCCTGGGGGCTCGCCGGTCGCGTCGAGAAGGAATGCTGGCTGGCCCGCTGGCGCCGGCCGGGGCTGACGCCGGCAGAGATGCACGCGCTGGCGCGGGACGAGAACGCCACCCTGGGCGAGGCGATCGATCCCTATTACCGGGCTTTCGTCACCGACCCGACGCATCACTACTCGGGAATCAACGCGCTGACGCTGCAAGTGTTGCGCCGGCACTGCGGCGGCGAGGCCAACCAGAGCGTGATCGACAATCTGATCGGCGGCGTGCTGTGGGCCAGCCTGACCGCCCAGGAGCGAGACCGCAAGGATTACTGGGCGCGCGCCAGCTACGCGGAACTGTGCCTGCTGGTCAACCCGCTCGACAGTGTCCGCAAGGAGTACGGCAACATGGTCGCGGCCGCCAACCGCGACTGGTTTGCCCTCGACTCGAGCCGGCAGACCCTGACCCTGCTGCGCGACCTCGGCTTTCGTCCGGACGAGACCGCCGTCGCGCTGGCCATCGTCGACCGCGAGATCGCCCGCATCACACCGCCGTTCGAGCCGCGGCAGGTGCTGCTGTTCAGCGGCCACATGATCGACGGCCCGAAGCGCGTTCCGCCGCGCTTTCCGGCGGAACGGGAGGCGCTGGCGGCCGAGCGGATCGGGCAGGCGCTCGACCAGCTCGGTGCCGGGCCCGGCGACCTGGCGCTGGCGCAGGCTGCCAGCGGTGGCGACCTGCTCTTCCTCGAAGCCTGCCAGGCGCGCGGCGTTCGCCTGCAACTGCTGCTTCCCTTCGCGGAACCGGAGTTCATCGAACGTTCGATCCTGGCCGCCAGCAATGGCGAGCAATGGCGCCAACGCTACTTCGCCGTGACCGCCGCCGCCGAGGTGACGCGCCGCCTCATGCCCGACGAACTGGGTCCCTTGCCGAAAAGCCGAAGCGGCGAGCCGGCGAACGCCTTCGAACGCTGCAATCTCTGGTTGCTGTACACCGCGTTGGCCTGGGGAGCCGGCAAGGTGCGTTTTCTCTGCCTGTGGAATGGCGGCGGCGGCGACGGGCCGGGCGGCACCGCGCACATGTACAACGAAGTGAAGCGCCGCACCGGCCGGGTGACCTGGCTCGATACGCGCACCCTGTGGTGAGCGAACCGCGCGTACCGGCACCCGCTCGACGCGGCATTCGCTAGAACGGCGGCGGGCAGCAGAACGCCAGCGGCCGGGCCGTCTCGGGGTGCGCGAAGGCCAGGGACTCGGCGTGCAGCAGCAGGCGTTGGCCGGCGCCGCCAGCCTGGGCGTAGAGTTCGTCGCCAATGATCGGGTGACCGATCGCCAGCAGGTGCACGCGCAGCTGGTGGGTGCGACCCGTATCCGGCCACAGCGCGAGGCGCGTGGTGTTGGTGAGCGGATCATGGCTCAGCACCTGGTAACGCGTCCGGGAGGGCTTGCCGGCCAGCGGGTCGACTTTCTGGCGGGGGCGGTTGGGCCAGTCGGCAGCGAGCGGCAGGTCGATTTCGCCGGCCAGCGGCGGCAATCCCTTGACCACCGCCACATACCGCTTGTCGACCTGACGATTGGCGAACTGGGTGCCCAGCCTTCGCTGCATCGTCTTGCCGCGTGCCAGGACCAGCAGGCCGGAGGTGGCCATGTCCAGACGATGGACGATCAGCGCTTCCGGGTACTCGGCCTGCACGCGTCCGGCGAGGCAGTCCTGTTTGTCCTCGCCACGGCCGGGAACCGAGAGCAGACCCGCGGGCTTGTTGACCACCAGCAATGATGCGTCGAAGTAGACGATGGCGAGTCCGTCGTCGCGTGGCGCGGGGCAGGTGAGGGCGGCAAGGGTGGGGGTACGGGCGAGGCTCATGGCGGCGGGCAGGGGTCAGACTGAGTAAGCGAATCGTCGCGCCTCCGCCGGAAGACGGCGGCGGACCCAGCCCGGCACAGCGCGTGCATTGCCGGCGACGGGATGGTCCTGGCCGGGATTCTCGGCCGGAGCGCCTCAGGATGTCGGTGTCGGCATTCCTCGGCCGATCCGCAGCGCCTGGCTGGCGCCGCAGAGTGCGTCATGGACTGTCCGGCATTGTCACCGATCGGGTGCTGCGCATGCAAGCAACCCATAACCCTTCACACGCCGAGGGTGCGAATGAAAGTGTTGGGAGGTCCCGATATGTCCCTCCCCCCTCGCGGGGGAGGGGTGATCACCGATGTCAACGCATCTCCATTGAACAAGGGACTTTGACCAACACTTTCAATCACACCCCACGCCGACAGGAACCGGGGGACGGATCGCTGCTATGGCATAATCCGGCGCACACCATGTCGCCAACCGGAGGGGGGACCGCAGGGTGACGAGTACCCGCAACGCGTCAAGGAACGCTGCACGCATCTTCATCAGCTACCGTCGCCAGGATAGCGAGGCGGCGGCGAGCCGGCTGGCCGAAGACCTGCGCCGGCACTTCGCTGACGAGCAGGTTTTCCAGGACTTTTCCAGCATCGATCCGGGCGCCGATTTTGTCGAAGCTGTGCAGCGCGGGCTCGATACCTGCGCCGCGGTCGTCGTGGTCATCGGACCAGACTGGCTCAAGGTCGTCGACCGTAGCGGCCGCCGGCGCATCGACCTTCCGGAAGACTGGGTCAGGCACGAGGTCGGCGAGAGCCTGCGGCGTCCGGGTGTGCGCGTCTTTCCCGTGCTGGTGGGCGGCGCCGACATGCCCGGCGTCGCCGATCTGCCGGTCGAACTGCAGCCCTTGACCCGCAGGCAGGCGTTTCCGCTGACCGTCCGCCACTGGCCGAAGGATGTTGCGGAACTGGCCGAGCACTTGCGGCGGGTGCCGGGGCTCGATCGGCCGCAACGCGTGACCGGGCTCGTGGACTGGCTCAGGAAGATCGGCGCTGGGAAGGGGTGGCGGTGGTCGGGAGTCGCCGTTGCCGTATTGGCCGCGCTGGGCTACTGGTGGTCCTCTTCCCGGGATCCCGCCGGTCCGCGCGTGACCAAGCTGGCCGATCCGCCCGTGGTCAAGCCAACCGATCCGCCCACCGCCAGGCCAGCGGTGGCGGCGCCGCGGACGGAGCCTGATCTACATCCTGAGGCGGAGACCACGGAGACAGCCCGTCCGGCAAGGAAAGCCGGCGAAGTCTTCCGCGACTGCAGCGACTGTCCGGAGATGGTGGTCATTCCCGCGGGCCGATTCCTGATGGGTTCGCCCAAGGGCGAATCGGGGCGAAGCAATGACGAAGGGCCGCAGCACGAGGTGGCGATGGCACAGCCTTTCGCGGTCGGGAAATACGAGGTCAGCTTCGCCGAGTGGGATGCCTGTGTGGCTGCCGGCGGCTGCCGGCACAGGCCCGACGACGCGGGCTGGGGTCGCAGCCGACGGCCGGTGGTCAACGTCAGTTGGGAAGACGCGCGGACCTACGTCGCGTGGCTGGCCAAGAAGACCGGCAAGGGCTACCGTATGCTGTCCGAGGCCGAGTGGGAATACGCGGCGCGCGCCGGGACGACGAGCTCCTACCCGTGGGGGAACGAAGCCGGTCAGGGCCGCGCCAACTTCCAGGGTTCGGGCAGCCAGTGGAGCGGCAAGCAGACGGCGCCGGTCGGCAGCTTTGCGCCCAACCGTTTCGGGCTGTACGACATGATCGGCAACGCCTGGGAATGGACACAGGATTGCTGGAACGAAAGCTATTCGGGCGCGCCAGCCGAAGGGTCGCCGTGGCTGAAGGGCGACTGTGGCCGGCGGGTGGTGCGCGGCGGCTCGTGGAACCTCCAACCTGAGGACGCGCGGGCGGCCTTCCGCAGCTGGGTCGTGCCCGGAGACCGGGATATCATCCTGGGTTTCCGCCTCGCCAGGAAGTTCTGATCTCCTGCCTCTTGGACTCTTGACCTCTTGCCGCCAACGTGTGGCGAGACGATGCGGGCAAGCCAGACACTGTCCTCGCTGGTCGGTATTCTTTCGTGACCGCGCGAAGCGGCATGGCAGGCGGCGAGGGCGGCGCAGGAAAATCGCCAGGCGGCAACGCTGATCCAGCGCAGGTAGCCGGCGGGAAGGATCTGCCACCCCTGATGATGCCGCGCGGTGCGCATTTTCCGCCATGCTTCGGCGCACGAACCGGTCAGTACGGCGGATTGCCGGCAACTCCCAGGCGACTCGCCACCTCCCGCAGCCTCTTGTCACGTGTCCACAGGGAGGCGCCCGGCGTCAGACGCACAGCGGCGAGCAGGTGGGCGTCGACGTAGCCAATGCCGAGTCCGTACAGTTGGTGGCTTGCGATGAAGCGCATTACCTCGGGGTCGGTGGCCGTGTTGGCCTGCGGCAGATCCTGCAGGGCTACCAGGATGACTTGCCGCCCCCGCAAGTTACCGAGCGCCAGCTCGCCGATGACGAACGGGTGGCTGAGGACGCGCCCGGCCTGCAGATGTTCCCTCAACCCGGCGTCGCCGCTGCGCAGGTGATCGATCCAGACCGAAGTGTCGACCAGGATCACGCCGGCTCCGTTTGTCGCCTCGGCACATCGGACAGTGCGGGTTCGCTACCGCCGAGCAGCGCCAGGCGACGAGCGCTTTCACGCTCGACCAGGGCTTTCAGTGCTTCCTTGACCAGGGCGGACTTTTCGGAAATGCCGGTCAGCACCTGGGCCTTGGCGATCAACGCGTCATCGAGGGCGAGAGTGGTGCGCATGCGATTGCTCCCTGGGTGGTTTGTGCGCAGTTTAGCATCGTTTGATGTCGATGTTCATGCTGTGTCGGGCGGGGGCATAGGCGAGGGTGTGCGGAATGGAGCACCCTGGACTGGCTCGGCGGCGGAACTCGGGAGCAGCGACCCGCCGCTCGCGCCACGGGCCGACCGGCGCAGCACCCGGCAATTCCATTACACTGCGCATTCCGTCGGCGTCGCTGACGAATCTCTACAGGAGAAGCACGTGAGTATCGCCATTCCCCCCTTGACGACGATTGCCATCGAGTTCGCGGACGGGATCGCCGAGATCCGGTTGAATCGTCCCGAACGTTCGAACGCGATGAACGAGGCGATGTGGCAGGAACTGCGCACGGCCTTCGACTGGGCGGACGCGACAGCCGAGGTGCGCGCCGCGATCCTGAGCGGCGCCGGGCGAAATTTTTGTGCCGGGATCGATCTGGCGATGCTGGCCGGGGTCGGTCAGGCGGTCGCACATCGCGACCCGGCGCGCAGCCGCGAGGCGCTGCGCCGGCTGATCCTCGATCTCCAGGATTGCCTGTCGACCGTCGAGCGTTGCCGCAAGCCGGTCCTGGCGGCGATTCAGGGCGCCTGCATCGGCGGCGCGATCGACCTGGTGACCTGCTGCGACATGCGTTACGCAACCGCCGAGGTGCAGTTTTCGGTGCGCGAGATCGACGTCGGCATGACCGCCGATGTCGGCACGCTGCAGCGTCTGCCGCGGCTCATCCCGGATGGCGTCGCGCGCGAGCTGGCCTACACCGGCCGCAGCGTCGACGGCACCGAGGCGAAGGCGATCGGGCTCGTCAATCAGGTCTACGCGACTCCCGAGGCGCTACTCGACGGAGTGCGCACGATCGCGTCCCGCATCGCCGCGAAATCGCCGCTGGCCATCCGCGGCACCAAGGAGATGCTCAACTACGGCCGCGACCATTCGGTGACCGATGGGCTGAACTACGTCGCCACCTGGAACGCAGCGATGCTGATGTCCGCCGACCTCGACGAAACGCTGGCCGCGATGCGCGAGCAGCGTCCGCCACGCTTCCTCGACTGACCGGCGCTGCCGGCGGCATGCAGACGTTCGTCCATCACGTTGAACTGGCGGCACCACTCTTCGTCCTGGTGCTCGTCGGCTATGTGCTGATGCGCGGCTTCGCCTGGCCGCAGGCGATGTCCGACCACCTGTCGCGCTTCGTGTTTTCCGTTGCCCTGCCGGCGATGCTGTTTCACCTGATGAGCGACCTTTCGCGGTTGCCGCCGGTCGATGCGCGGCTGCTGATCGCCTTCTTCGGCGGCTGCCTGATCGTCTTCGTGCTTGGCCGTCTGCTCGCCTGGAAACTCTTTTCGCTGGATGGCGTCGGGCAATCGGTCTTTGCCCTGGGCGGGGTGTTCTCGAACAACGTGCTGCTCGGTCTGCCGCTGGCGAAGATCGCCCTCGGCGACGCGGCGGTTCCTTCGGTGGCGCTGGTACTGGTCTTCAACGCGCTGATCCTGTGGACGCTGCTGACGGTGTCGATCGAGTGGGCGCAGCATGGCAGCTTCTCGCTGCACGGTTTCGCCCAGACGGCGCGCGGCGTGCTGACCAATCCGATCGTCGCCGCGATTCTCACGGGCACGCTCGTTGGACTGAGCGGCGTGCCGCTGTCCGCTCTCGTCGCCCAGCCGCTGGCCATGGTCGGCCAGGCGGCGGCGCCGATGGCGCTGGTCGCTCTGGGCATGGGACTCGCCGAATACGGGGTGCGCGACGGTTGGCGGATCAGCGTCGCCATGACGCTGATGAAGCTGATCATCCAGCCGCTGGTCGTCTGGCTGCTGGCGCGCCTGCTCGGCCTGCCGCCGATGGAAACGCGGGTCGTCGTGCTGTTGGCGTCGCTGGCGGTCGGCGTCAACGTCTATCTGATGTCGCGCCAGTTCAACACCCTGGAAGCACCGGTGGCGAGCAGCCTGGTGCTGTCCACCGCGCTGGCGGCACTGACGACGCCGTTGACGTTGGCGCTGACGGGGGCTTGAGTTGCCGGGGCAGCCGGCGGAACGGTCCGGCGGGGCTTGCGCCCTGCGTTCGCTGTGACCGGCGTCGCCGTCGGCCAGCAGCAGCGCGAGGAAGGCGTCGGACAGCCCGAGCACCGCCAGCGTGAAGCAGACGACGCCGAGCAGGGCGAACGGGGCGAATGCCAGCGCCTGGCCGATCATCGCTTAGCGCGCCAGCATGAAGTAGGCGACCAGGTAGGGCAGCGCGAAGCCGCCACCCTGCAAGGCGAGGCCGTCTTGGGCAAGGCGTCCAGTTCCAGGCGCGGGAGAGCCTGTTGCGCTTCGATTTCCATCAGGCGCGGTTCCAGGGCCGCCTTGCTCGCGGCGGCGGCCTGACGTTCGTTGCCGTGCCAGGCACCGACGAGGGTGCCGAACACGCCGTCGACCGCGCCACCGAAGAGCAGCCCGATCAAGCCGCCGAGGAGCGACATTGCTTCGCTCCTAGACGCAGTCGCCGCGCATCCCGGCGACTACCGCCTGCGTGCGTTCCGGCGTCGCCTCGGCGGCCGGGATCGCGGCGCCCATCACGAGTTCGATCTTCGAGAACACGCCGCGAGGGAAGGGGCGGGTCATCGCCGGGCCGTTCTTGCGCGAGAAGAAGCTGCCCCACAGCCCGCGCAGCGCCAGCGGCACCACCGGCACCGGATTGCGCGCGAGGATCCGGCTCATGCCCGAACGGAAGGGACTGATCTCGCCGTCGGCGGTGATCTTGCCCTCGGGGAAGATGCCGACCAGATCGCCGGCGTCGAGCGCGCGGCCGACTTCGGCGAAGGCTTGCTCCATCATCGCCGGATCTTCCTTGGCCGGCGCGATGGGGATGGCGCGGCTGGTGCGGAAGGCGAACTTGAGCAACGGCCAGCGGAAGATGCGGTGATCCATGACGAAGCGGATCGGGCGCTTGCAGGCGGCCATGATGACCAGCGCGTCGACGAAGCTGACGTGGTTGCAGACGATCAGCGCCGGGCCGTTCTCGGGAATCGCGTCGAACTCGCGCACGCGCAGGCGGTACACCAAATGGATCAGCATCCAGACGATGAAGCGGAGCAGGAACTCGGGCACCAGGCCGTAGATGAACAGCGCCACGGCGGCGTTGCACACGGCGGCGACGGCGAACAGCATGGGAATCGAGAGGCCGGCCGCCAGCATGCCGGCGGCTGCGAGCGCGCCGACCACCATGAACAGCGCGTTCATGATGTTGTTGGCCGCGATGATGCGCGCGCCGTGCTCGGGTTTGGAGCGCTGCTGCACCAGCGCGTAGAGCGGCACGATGAAGAAGCCGCCGAAGGTGCCGATCAGCAGCAGGTCGGCCAGCACGCGCCAGGTCGAGGCCAGCGGCATCAGGCCCAGTGCGCCGAGGCCGGCGGCGGGCGTGGCCGGCGAGGCCAGCGCCAGATCGAAGGCGAACACGGTGAGGCCGATCGAACCCAGCGGCACCAGGCCGAGCTCGACGCGCCTGGCCGAAAGCTTTTCGCACAGCAGGGAGCCGATGCCGATGCCGAAGGTGAAGGTGGCGAGCAGCAGCGTCACCGCCGTTTCGCTGCCGCCGAGCACGTTCTTGGTGTAGGCGGGGAACTGGGCGAGGAACAGCGCGCCGAAAAGCCAAAACCAGGAGATGCCCATGATGGAGAGGAACACGGCCGGCTTCTCGCGGGCGAAACCGATGTTGCGCCAGGTCTCGGTCAGCGGATTGGGGTTGATCGCCAAACTCGGTGCAGGCGGGACGGCGACGGGAATCGCGCGCGCGGCCAGATAGCCGGCGCTGGCGATCGCCAGTCCGACGGCGGTGATCCAGGCGGTGCCGTCGCCGGCGCAGGCGAGCAGGCCGCCGAGCAGGGTGCCGAGCAGGATGGCGACGAAGGTGCCGGCTTCGATCAGGGCATTGCCGCCGACCAGTTCCTCGCTTTTCAGGTGCTGCGGCAGGATAGCGTACTTGACCGGGCCGAACAGCGTCGAATGCAGGCCGAGCAGGAACAGGCCGGCGAACAGCACGGCCAGGCTGTGCAGCCAGAAGCCGGCGCCGCAGACCAGCACGATGGCGATCTCCAGCAGTTTGACCAGCCGCGCCAGCGCCGCCTTGTCGTACTTGTCGGCGAGCTGGCCGGCGGTAGCCGAGAAAAGGAAGAAGGGCAAGATGAAGACGCCCGCCGCCAGGTTGGCCAGCAGCTCGGGCGCGATCGTGGTCCAGCTCGCCGCCTGGAAGGTGAGCAGCACCACCATGGCGTTCTTCAGCACGTTGTCGTTCAACGCACCGAGGAACTGAGTGACGAACAGCGGAGCGAAACAGGAGGTTCGCAACAGGCCAGGTTGATGGCTCATGGGTGTTTTCCTCATTCGTGCGTGGCCGATTCTACGTCGCTTGCATGACGGCGCGGCGCGGAGCTGGCGGCGCGGGGGGCGTGGCCTGGGTGCGCAGGCGCAGCGGAGCCTCGCCGAGGCCGGCGCGCGCCATCCAGGCGAACACCGATTCAACCGTGACGGTGTCGATCTGCCCGGCCATGCGGCGCTCGAAGGGATGGTCGTCGAAGGCGATGTGGGCGGTGCCGATGCGCGCGCCCAGGCGCGTCAGCGCGTCGATCCGCAGCGTGGCCGGCCGGTAGCCCTGGTGCCGCAGCCAGTCGCGCGCGGTGCCGCGGCTCGTCACGCCTGGGTTGGAGAGCAGGGCGAGGGTTTCGATCGCCCACTGGTTGCTTTGCTGGTAGCCGCCCGACCACGGGTAGGCCAGCATGTTGTAGTTGGGCTCGTGCAGCGTGGCGAGCAGCGCGTCGTCCTTGAGGCCCTCGGCCACGCGCGCGGCGAAGTCCGGCTTCAAGACCACCACGCCGGCCTCGTGGAGGAACAGGCCGTCGCCGAAGAACTCCGCCAGCCCCTGGCGATACAGCGCACTGCGGCTGCTGCCGCACTCGTTGAGTTTGTGCGCCACGCGCCAGGCGCCGCGCCCGCCGAGCGCGGCGGCGTCGCGGTAGACGATGCCGAGGTGCGAATAGCGCTCGCCCCATTTGCCGAGATCCTGGCCGGCGCGGGCGATCAGCGCCACGCGCACGCCGTCGCGCGCGGCCAGGTCGTCGAGCTGGCGGGCGACGCTGGCCGCCAGCTCGAGATCGCGGCGCATGGAATCGACGCTCGGCCGCCGGGGTTCGCAGGTTTGCCCGGCGAACGCGGCGCCGGCGAGGAGGATCGCCACGGCGAAGGCCAGCACGCGGCGCAGGAGGGCGGACGTGTTCATCAGCGCAGCCTCTCGTTGTACACCAGGGACTCGCCCAGCGTATTGGGAATCAGGCAGATCACTTCGCCGGCGGCGGACAGCAGCCAGCCGGCGGCGACCACGGTGACGGAAAGCACGGTGCCGGCGCCGACGGCGGCGGAGGTCGCCACCTTGCCTGAGAAGTGCAGGCTGGCAGTGGCGCCGTCGGCGGCGCGGCGCAACAGCCAGACGGTGCCGCCGGCGGAGGCTTCGACGGCGGTCACGGTGAGCACCGCGCCGGCGCCGAGGATGGCGACCGGCGCCACGCTCAGCACGGCGACCGGAAAGGCGAGCGAGAGGCTGGACGCGGCGCTGGCCTCCATGCCGCCGTGAGCGCGGGCAACGGCCGGCGTCAGCGCGACGGCCGGGGCGAGGGCGAGGGCGGCGAACAGGCTCAGGGTGCGGCGGCGGGACAGGATCGGTTTCATGGCGTTCTCCTTGGATGGTTGGGAGATCAGGGTTTGACGGCGGTTTGTGGTTCGGAACGGACGACGGCGACTGGCGCGGCGACCGGTTCTGCGGCGCTTGCCGCACGCTCCAGCCGGTCGGCCTCGTAGGCGTCGCGCAGGGTCTTGGCCAAGGTGAAGGCCGAGGAGATCAGGTAGAGCCAGCTCACCAGCAGATAGGCTTTCCAGGTCGGGTTGATCGCCATGCGCCACAGGCCCCAGGCGGTGAGCGCCATGGCGAGGCCGAAGCCGGCCCAGACCACCAGCGACCACAGCGGCGTGTCCGCCGGTGCGGCGGCGTTGTCGCGCACGTACTTGGCCAGCGCGAAGGCCGACGAGAGGCAGAAGAAGTAGCCCATGACCATGAAGGCGCGGTCGAGGTCGTCGCCGGGCAGCCAGGCGAGGCCGGTGCCGCAGATCAACAAGGCGAGGCCGAAGGAGACCCAGACTTGAAGGCGCCAGGCGCCGGTGTCGCGTTGCACGATGCGGGGGATGGTTTCCATGATGCGCTCCTTTTCGGTGGTGTCGAATGACGAAGCGAATGGTGGCTGCGGCCGGACGACGGTACAAGCATCAGCGACGATGTCGCTGATGCTGCCACCCGTAGTATCGTGTCGAGATACTTTTCAGGAGATGCCGCCATGAGTACTACCGCCGACCTGATCGCCCACCTCAAGGCCGAACTGAAGGCCGCCGGCGTCACCTACGCCGTGGTCGCCGAGCGTCTGGGCATGGCCGAGTCCAGCGTCAAGCGCATGTTCGCCAAGGGCGGCGACATGCCGGTGTCGCGCATCGACGACATCTGCCGTGTCATCAACCTCGATTTCGCCGATCTCGCCCGGCGCGTCGCCGATACCGCGCCGCTGATGCTGGAACTGACGCTGGCGCAGGAAAAGGCGGTGGTGGCCGACCGCACGCTGCTGGTGGTGGCGATCTGCGTCGTCAGCCAGGTGCCGGCCAAGGAGATCCTCGCCACCTACGATCTCTCCGAGGCCAGGCTGGTCAAGGCGCTGACCCAGCTCGACCGCATCGGCATCATCGACCTGCGCCCCGGCAATCGCTACCGGCTCAAGGTGGCCAAGGGCTTCCGCTGGCGGCCGCACGGGCCGGTGATGGAGTTCTTCCGCAAGGAGGTGCTGGACGACTACTTCGCCGGCGGTTTCGACGGCGAGTCGGAGATGCTGATGGTGGTGCACGGCGAGATCGGCCGCGGCCTGGCGAATTCGTTCCGCGAGCGGCTGATGCGCGTCGGCCAGGATTTCGCCAACCAGCACCTGGCCGACCAGAAGCTGCCGGCCGAGCAGCGCCGGCCCTACACCATCGTCATCGGCATGCGCTCCTGGCTGATGCAGGCGCTGGCGCAGATGCGGCGCGCGGGCCGCCTGGAAATCTAAACGCGCCGTCCCGCCAGCGCCGAGTTTTCGACCGACGCCGGCTTCGTGCGCCTGCTGGTCGGCGTGGTAGCTGGAGCGCACCATGGGCGCGCTGGCGCCGTTGGCGAAGCCCATCTCGCCGGCTTTGGGCGGCGCAGCGGGCGAGGGTGTCCGGATGGACCGAGCGCTGCACCGCCAGATGGTGGCCGGAGGGTACCAGGTACTGGCCGATGGTCAGCACCTCGAACCTTGTAGGGGCGGCGCTTGAGGTCGAGCAGGAGATAGGCGACGACCTGGCCGGGGCCGTGGTAGGCGATCTGGCCGCAGCGGTCGATGCGCACCATGGGAATGCCGGCGTCGGCCAGCCGGTGCTCGATATTGCCCGACAGACCCAGGGTGACTACCGGCGGATGCTCGCACAGCCAGATTTCGTCCGCCGTGGTCGCGTCGCGGCGGGCGGTGAATTCCTGCATCGCGGCGAAGGTCGGCGCGTACTCGACGCGACCGAGGTGTTTGACGACGAAGGCGGTCACGGCACGACCTTGACCCACGAATGCGAACTCGGTTCGCGGTAGGTGACATCGAGCTGCGCCTGCGAGGTGGCGCGGATGGTACAGGTGAGCGAGAGGTAGGTGCTGGCGCGCGAGGGGCGCATTCCCGTGGTCGCCGGATCGAAATCCGGCGCGTGCCTGCGCACCACGGCGGCGATGGTTTGGGCGAAGCCGTCGACCGCGGCGCCCATGATCTTGAGCGAGAAGCCGCAGGGAAATTCGAGCAGCGTGGCGCGGTTGGGCTTGACGGGAAATGGATCCGGAGGCTGTCCCAAGCGCGGCCGAGCCCACCCGCCGGCGGCACGTCGGCGAGCGCCACCAGCGGGTAGTCGCCCCTGGGCTGGCCGTCGACCGTCCGCTTCAGGGAGGCGACGCGGCTGTCGGCGGCTACCGGTGCGATCAGCGGGCGCACGTTTCCCAGAGTGACGCGGGCCTTGTCCGCCACAGTCCCTTGGGCGGGGAGGCGATGAAATCCTCACGGAAGCCGGTGGCCACGGTGTTGGCCGTGCCCTTGAACACCTGGAGCTGGGACAGCGCCTGTTCCTTGTAAAGACCACAAGCTCGGCGCCTGCCTGGTCATCCCGCTGCGTGGCGAAGAGAACCGCTTCTTCGGGACGAGAACGCTCTACGAACCCAAACGGAAGTTTTTCCTCGCTCAATCGCACCCTCGGCGATGAAATCGAACACGTCGATGCCTGCCTGCGCATCGAACTGGCGTGCTTCGCCGATCGCCTCGACGTCATGGTACTCGCCGAGTACGGGGTGCGCGACGGTGGGCGGATCAGCGTCGCCATGACGCTGACGAAGCTGATCATCCAGCCGCTGGTCGTCTGGCTGCTGGCGCGGCTGCTCGGCCTGCCGCCGATGGAAACGCGGGTCGTCGTGCTGTTGGCGTCGCCGGCGGTCGGCGTCAACGTCTATCTGATGTCGCGCCAGTTCAACACCCTGGAAGCGCCAGTGGCGAGCAGCCTGGTGCTGTCCACCGCGCTGGCGGCACTGACGACGCCGTTGGCGTTGGCGCTGACGGTAGCTTGAGTTGCCGGGGCGGCCGGCAGGACGCCCCGGCAGAGCTTGCGCCCCGCGCTCGCTGTCCACCCCGCTGCGCGGCGTCGGAGGAACGGCAAATCAGAGGCAACAGGGATCAGCGTTGCGGTAAGCAGCGCTTCAAAAGATGGGGGAGTCACACCACATCCGAAAGCCGACATCGTCGAAGCGGGCACCAGGGTGGACGTGGTGGCGGTAGGCACAACGCGCGAAGTCACGAACGTAGATCCACGAACCGCCGCGCACCACGCGCCGGGCGTCACCGCCTTCCGCCACCTTCTTCGGAGCCTCGGACTCGTTGAGGCACCACTCCCAGACGTTGCCGGCCAGGTCCAGCACGCCCTGCGCGGATTGACCGGCCGGATGGAGACCGACCGCCGTCAGGCGACCGAGTCTGCTTTCGTAGGTGTTGGCACGCCCTTCCTGCCAGTCGCCCCACGGGTAGTCGTTCGCCGGCTCCCCGCCGCTGGCCGCCTGCTGCCACTCCCATTCGGTCGGCAAGCGTACCGGATAGCCGAGAAGTCCGCTGAGCCACCGACAATAGGCCATCGCCTCGATCCAGGTGAGCAGGGTCGCCGGCTGGTTGTCGTGCCCGCGCTGCGGCGCCGGGTCCCAGCCGAGCGGCTGGCGCACCAGGGCGTCGTAGCCGTCAGGCGCGGCGACGAAGGGCCGCCACTGGGCGACGGTGACCGGGTAGCGGGCGATGTGGAAGGGCTCGACCCGGAAACTCGGGCGACCGCACAGCCGCTTCCACAGTCCCTTGGCCTCGATTTCTAGCCTTACCTCGCCGCCGGGAATCGCGTGCCATACGATGTCCGGCACGCCGTCGGCCCGCAAGCCGACGCCGGGCCGGCGGTCACCCTCCGGCAGCATCGCCAACCGGTCGTCGATGGCCGCGCGTCGTGCCGGCGTCGTCGCCGGGTCGTCGAGCAGTGCACGCATTTCGTCTTCCGCGGTCGGGCCCAGGAAGCGGCGCGCGCCGGCACGTATCCTGGTTGCCTTCGAGCACGTCGGCAATTCGCCGCGCGGTTTTGGCGGAAGTTTCTTTGTAGGTATAGAGTTCCTCCCACTGGTCCACGAGCAGCAGCAGGCACCGGCGGTCCAGATACCTGGCCAGGATGACCTGTACGAGGTGGAGCAGGCCAACCTTGCCGCCGCCGGCCGAACCCTTCGCCAGTTCGTCAGCTTCAGTGCCGACCGCGCGGCGGGCCGGCGAGTCCTGGTCGCCGGCGAGGGGAACCCCGCTGCCGGCAAAGGCTTCACCGGCGTACTTGCGGAGCGCCTGCAACACCCAGCCGCCCAGGTGTTGTGCGGTAGTGAAGGTGCTCCTGACGCGCTCGCTCTCGATGCGCTGCTTGAACGCCTTCAGCTTGTCCTGGCGATACTCCGCCAGGTCGAGCGAGGTGCTCGAGATGAAGGCACGCGACGGGCTGGACGGCGGCGTCATCCGTGTCATCCGGTAGTGGGTAGTTGATGGTGACTCCGATGATGCCACGCCGGCGCCCGCGCAGGATGGACCATTGTGGAAAAATGCGTCACCATCGCCCGCTCGTGGCGGGTAGGTGGAACGCCGCCAGGTGCTTGCACCGCGTCGCTTCCCATGCCGGCCCGTCATTCGCCTGCGCCAAGGGCATGCGTTCGGGCGCGAGCGCCGCCGCTCCGCTCGGTGGGCAAGGGCAACGCATCAGTAACAGGAGGAGTCGGGAATGGGACCTCGGATTTTGGCGATTACCCCGGAAATCAGCCAGGTCGGCGGGCCGGGCCTGACGCACGGCAACGATGCGGCGGTCTACCTCGTCCACTTCGGCGAGCTTGCGGCGCTGGTCGACGCCGGTTGTGGCCGGGCGACCGATCGGCTGCTGCAGAACATCGAAGCGGCCGGCGTCGTGCCGGAGCAGATCAGGCACCTGCTGCTCACCCATTGCCACTACGACCACAGCGGCGGTGCCGCCGGCCTGCGGCGGCGCTTCGGCTGGCCGGTGGCGCTGCATGCGCTCGAGGCGCCGTATCTGGAAAGCGGCGACGATCGGGTGAGCGCCGCCGCGTGGTACGGCGAACATCTCGCAGCCTGCCCGGTCGATGTCCGGCTCGCCGACGGCGAGCGCTTTTTTCTTGGCCAGCGATCGCTTCAGGCACTCCACCTGCCGGGGCACTCGCCCGGCTCGGTTGCCTATCTGGTCGAATCGGACGGTCGGCGAGTCGTTTTCGCCCAGGACGTGCATGGACCTCTGCACCCGGACCTGTTGTCCAAACGAAGCGACTATCAGGCGTCGCTGCGCAAGCTCCTGGCGCTGCAGGCCGACATCCTCTGCGAGGGGCACTACGGGGTCTTCGTCGGACGAGCGGCGGTCGCCGCTTTCATCGAGCGCTTTGTCGAAGACTGACTGCTCCGCGGTCGGGAAGGCGTCGGCGGTTTTACCGAAACATGGACAGGAGAACGGGCATGAACACTGACGGAAGACGGGCTTTCCCGGCCGGCGGCGGACGATGAGCGCCACGCGCCGCGAGCGGGATTCCTTCGGCGGCATCGAGGTGCCGGCCGAACGGCTCTGGGGAGCGCAGACGCAACGCTCGCTCGAACACTTCTCGATCTCCAGGGAACGCCTGCCCGAGGACCTGGTTCTGGCGCTCGTCGCGGTCAAGGCGGCGGCCGCCCGGGTCAACGGCGAGCTCGGGCAGCTCCCGGCCGACAAGGCGGGCGCCATCGTTGCCGCCGCCGAGGAAGTGCTCGCCGGCCGCCACGCGCAGGAGTTCCCGCTTTCGGTCTGGCAGACCGGATCGGGGACGCAGAGCAACATGAACGTGAACGAAGTGCTGGCCAACCGGGCTTCGGAGCTGCTCGGCGGCGAGCGCGGCGAGGCGCGCGCCGTCCATGCCAACGACGAGGTGAATCTCGGGCAGTCTTCGAACGACGTCTTTCCCAGCGCCACGCATCTGGCAGCCGCGACCGGCATCGCTCTCGTGCTTCGGCCGGCACTGGTCCGGCTCAGGGCGACGCTGGCGGCGAAATCGGCCGCCTTCGCCGAGATCGTCAAGATCGGCCGCACGCACCTGCAGGACGCGACGCCCTTGTCGCTCGGCCAGGAGTTCTCGGGCTACGTCGCGCAGCTCGAGCACGTCGACTCGCTGCTCGACGGCGCGCTGTCGTCGCTCTATCCGCTCGCCATCGGCGGTACGGCGGTCGGCACCGGGCTGAACACGCACCCGGAATTCGGCGCCCGCGTGGCGGCCGAACTCGCTCGCCGCAGCGGGCTGCCGTTTTACAGCGCGACCAACAAGTTCGCCGCGCTGGCGGCACGCGACGGCCTGGTCGCCGCGCACGGCACGCTGAAGACGCTTGCCGTCGCGCTGCTGAAAATCGCCAACGACCTGCGCTGGCTGGCGTCGGGGCCGCGCTCGGGAATCGGCGAGATCAGCCTGCCGGAAAACGAACCCGGCAGCTCGATCATGCCCGGCAAGGTCAACCCGACGCAATGCGAGGCGCTGACGATGTTGTGCTACCAGGTGATGGCCAACGATGTCGCCATCGGCCTGGGCGGTGCCGCCGGCAACTTCGAACTCAACGTCTGCCAGCCGCTGATTGCCCACAATTTTCTGCAAAGTGTCCGGCTGCTGGCGGACGGCACGACGAGTTTCGAGGCGCATTGCGTGCGCGGCATCGAAGCGCGTCGCGAGCGTATTGCCGAACTGCTTGAACGCTCGCTGATGCTGGTCACGGCGCTCGTACCGCATATCGGCTACGACCGCGCGGCGGAAATCGCGCGGCACGCGCATCAGCAGGGCAGCACGCTGCGCGAAGCGGCGCTGGCGCTCGGCCAGGTGACGGCGGAGGACTTCGACCGTTGGCTCAGACCGGCAGCGATGCTGTCGGTCAACGACGGCGAGGCGCCCTGACTCGCCGATCAGCTGTGCTTGCCGGGGCTGCATACCTGAATGCCGTTTTAAGCCGATCACCCGTTTCCGCGATGTCGCCGATGACGACTCGCTGAAACAGTCGTGTCACCGGCTGCCATTTCGAACAGGGCAGATCGAGCCGGGTGTTCATGTCGGGCTCGAAACGCCCATACGGGTTGACGTGCACCCAGCTCCGCGGCGTAAGGGCGGCGTTGTCGCGCCGCGTCATCTTGTCCAGCCAGTGCGGCTGCGCCAGCACCTTCTGGATAAACAGATTCTTGATGAAACTTTGCGCGTCACCGACCACCACAAGACGCCGGCAGCCATCGCGTAATAGCCGTGGATGCGAAGGCCTTGATCGGTGACCAAGAACGTGCGGCTGGCGCCGGTCAACTGGTTGGCCATGACCCGTCGTTTGAGCCACTCATCGAGCACACCTTCGCCGCACTCGAATTCATCCGTGCGGTGCGCCGCCATCAGTGGCTCCGGCGCGCCGAGTTGAAGGTTCATGCCTGGTTGGCTGCTGCTTCCCAAGGCGCCCTGACGGCCATCAGGCGCTCAAGTCCCGGATTGTGGGCGGGTGGTGCGTCGAGCATAGCGGTGAACTGTCGGAACTTGTCGGCGTCCAGATTGAAGAAAAGCTGGTCGAGCACCACCGATTGAGCTCTGTCGCAGGCGGCTTCGAGCATGAAGTCGAACCGGTTCTTGCCCAATAGGCGGGCCGCGTGATCAATCAAGTCGCGCTGCTCGGGAAGTGCACGCAGGTTGATGGCGGCAGCACGCATGCGATCCTCCTTGGGCATCTACACAAAGAACACCTCCATCGTAGGTCGTGTGTAGCTGTCGTCAATACGCAGCCTTGTCCAGGCCACCAAGGAAATGAACCCGCAACGCATCGGGAGGTTGTCTTATGCCGGAGTTTTGGGTACATTCGCGCCCTTGCGTTGCAGGGATTGGCAACGCTGATCCTGGTCCGTGATCCTGCGGCCATTGTGCTGCGCTACGGCTGCTGACTCATTGCTCCGCCGAGAGAGAGCGTCAACTGGAAACCATCGAAACCGCCTCTCGCCGGGCTCTTCCGCAGAAGCACATGCCGCGACGACCGGCATGAGCTTGTTCGCTGCACCCGCTAACATCGACCGCGCGCCCGTGCGGAGCTGGTGCCTGGCCGCCATTGCCGCCGCGCTCGCCGATGTCCTGATTTTCGTGATCCTGGATCGTGCCGGCCTGTCGCTCGAGCCTGCGCAGGCGCTGGCCTTTGCCGCCGCGCTGTTAGCCGCGCTCGGCGTGTTGCAGAACTTCGCCTGCGAGCATCGCTGGACGACGCTGTGCTTTGTCGTCGCACTCGCCTATCCGCTGCGCGCCGGCGTGCTCTCGCTGTTGGCGGCGCAGGGGTCGCCTCTCGTCGCGATCGTGCCAGCGGCGCTGGCGGGTGCGCTGACCCTGCTGCTCGGCGGCAGGGTGATTGCTGCGGGGACGCGCCGCCAGGATTTCGCGATTGCGGTGCCGCTGGCGGTCATCTATCTGCTGGTGCTGCGCCTGGTCTACCTCGGGCAGATCGAGCTGGCTCCGCAGGAGGCGTACTACTGGAACTATGCGCAGCATCTCGACATCGGCTATCTCGACCATCCGCCGCTGGTCGCCTGGCTGATCGCCGCCACCCTTGCCCTTGGCGATGGCGAGTTTTTCGTGCGCCTGCCGGCAGTGTTCTCCTGGGCGGTGATGCTCGCTTTCGCGATTGCCTACGCGCAGGACATGGCGGGGCGCGGCAACGCCCTGCGTACCGCCCTGCTGGCCGCGACGCTGCCGTTCTGCTTCGGCATCGGGGTGATGGTCACGCCCGATGCTCCCCTCGCCGCCGCCTGGGCGGCCGCGCTGTTTTTCCTGCAGCGCGCACTGCTCGGCGAAAGCAGGGTGGCCTGGCTCGGCGCCGGGCTGGCGATCGGCATCGGCATGCTCGCCAAGTACTCGATGGTGCTGGTGCCGGCAGCCGCTTTCGTGTTCATGCTCGTCGATGCACGTTCGCGCCGCAGCCTGCTGTCGGTCTGGGCCTGGGGGGGCGTGCTCATCGCGCTGCTGGTGTTCTCGCCGGTCATCGTCTGGAACCTCCAGCACGACTGGGCGTCGTTCGCCTTTCAAGGTTCACGACGACTGGCGGCGCGGGCACCACAGTTCAGCCTGCCAGAGTTCCTGGCTGCTGCGCTCCTGCTGCTGACGCCGCTTGGCGTGCTGGCCCTGTGGCGGCTGTGGCGACCGCGCGGCGACATGAGTGCCACTTTCCAGGCGACGCCGGCCAACGACCAGCGGAACTTGCTGACCGGACGGCGACGCCTGTTCATGCTGGTCTTCACTCTGCTGCCGCTGCTCGTCTTCGCGGTATCGAGCCTGCGCGCGGAGACCAAGTTTCACTGGACCGGGCCGATCTGGCTGGCGATCCTGCCGGTGCTCGCGGCGACGATGACCCGGCCGGGACTCGGCGAAGGCAGGCTCGATCGCCTGCTCGCCCGCGGCTGGGTACCACTGCTGCAGGCGCTGATGCTGGTCTACGCCTACGGCCTGTTCTACTACCCGGTCTGGGGGCTGGCCGGCCTGCGCGCTCACCACGACTATCTGGAAATGGGTTGGCGCGACCTGCGCCGACAGGTGCAGGGGATCGAGGAAGCGGTACTCCTTGAAACCGGCCGCCGTCCCGCCGTCGTCGGTCTCGACAGGCACAATACCGCCGACGAAATGGCCTTTTACGATCCGCGTGGAGACGGTGCCCGCGACACCGCCAGCCGGCACCTCTTCTTCAATGAAAACGCCGTGATGTACGAATTCTGGTTTCCGCGTTCGGCATTTGCCGGGCGCGATCTGATCGCGGTCTCGGGCTGGCGCGGCAACCTCGAAGATCCGCGTCTGCTCGCCACGGCCACGCGCCTCGGCCCGGTGCAGGCGCTTACTGCCAGGAAAGGCGGCGTCGCGGTCGCCACTTACCATGCGCGGGTGGTCTATGGCTATCGCCCGGCGCCGCTGCCATGATGAACATCAAGCTTCAGCGTGCCATCGATCGCTATCTCGGCGTGCCGCTGTGCGCGTTCGCGTCGCTGCTCGAACGGCTGCGCGCGTGGCGTGCCGTGCCGCAACGACCCGTATCGCCACCGCGGCGCGTCGTCGTGATCCTGCTCTCCGAAATGGGTAGCCTGGTCCTCGCACAACCGATGTTCGCGCTGCTGCGCACACGTTACCCGGCAGCTTCGCTGCATGTCCTGCTGTTCGGCAAGAATCGCGAGGTTCTCGATCTGATGGCCAGCGTCCCGCCGGAGAACGTCATCGCCATCGACGACCGCTCGCTGGGTGGGCTGCTGCGCACACTCCTCGCCGCGATCCGCAGCTTGCGCCAGTTGCAACCGGATGCGGTGCTCGACTGCGAACTCTTCGCACGCATCAGCAGTCTGCTGTCGTGGCTGTCCGGAGCGCCGCTGCGGGTCGGTTTTCACCGTCACACGCAGGAAGGGCTGTACCGCGGTTCGTTCATCAACCGGCCGGTGCTCTACAACCCGTATCGCCACCTGTCGCTGCAGTTCCTGACGCTGGCGCGGGCGATCGAGTCGCAGACCCATCCGCTCGACAAGGAGAGCCTCGACGAGGGCCCGCTGCCCTTGCCGGCGCTGTTGCCAGCATTCCGGACGGGCGAGGTCGAAGCCTTCGGAACGCGCTTCGGCGAAGACTTTCCGCGCATCGCGGAACGCCGGCTGGCGCTGCTCTATCCGAGCGGCGGCATCCTGCCGATCCGCGCCTGGCCGGTGGCGAACTGGCGGCAGGTGGCCAGCGGTCTGCTCGCCGAGGGCTACGCCGTGGCGATCATCGGCCTGCCCGCCGACAAGGCGCTCGGTCGGGCGCTCGCCGAAGCGGTCGCGCATCCCGACTGCATCGACCTCACGGGGTACACGAAATCGGTGCGCGAACTCGTCGCGCTGCTCGGGATCGCCGCGTTGCTGGTCACCAACGACGGCGGGCCGGCGCAGTTTTCTTCGCTGACCGGGGTGCCGACGGTGGCCTTGTTCGGCCCCGAGACACCGCTGCTCTACGGCCCGCTCGGCGAACACGCGCGCTGCCTGCACCTCGCACTTCCCTGCTCGCCCTGCCTGACTGCGTACAACCATCGCAACTCGCCCTGCGACGGAGACAACCAGTGCCTGCAGCGGATTGCGCCGGCGCAGGTGCTCGCCGAAGCACGCATCGTCGTCACCCGTGCCCATCCGCCGGCCGACAGGGATGCGGCATGACGTGCTGCGAGAGGCTCCGGCAACTGCCGCTGCTGGGCCGTCTGTTGCGTCACCGATTCATCAAGTTCGGGATCGTCGGCGCGTCCGGAACGCTGGTCAATGTGGCCGTCCTCTACCTCGCACAGGAAACCCTGTTGGTGGCCATCACGCCGCCATCGCTGCGCCTCAACCTGTCGCTCGCGGTCGCGATCTTCTTCGCCACGATCAACAACTTCCTGCTCAACCGCGCCTGGACCTGGCTCGATCGGCGGCCGCATGTGCACACCCCGATCCTCCTGCAGTTCGGCCAATACACGATCGCCTGCTGGCTGGGCATCGCACTGCAGTTCGCGCTGACACACGCCTTCACCAGTCACCTGCATTATCTGCTGGCGAACGTGCTGGCGATCATCATCGCCAGCATCGCCAACTTCGTCCTCAATGATCACTGGACCTTCGGCCGCCTGCGCCTGCTGATCCGCCGCTGGCGTCGCCAGCACCCGCAGCATGGCGATTCGCTCGGGCCGCCACGACGATGAAGAAGCTCTTTTCATCGACCAAGCCCAGTTGCTCCGCACGCTTCAGTCGTTGCGGCGGCCGCCGGCGATGGCGCGCAGGAACTCGTTGCGCAACTGCGGCGAGTGTTCGAACTCGCCGCTGAACGACTGGGTGATCACCCGTTCGTCACCACGCCGGTCTTCGCCGAGCAGCAGGCACAACTGCTCGGCCTCGACCACGCAGGCCGCTCCGCGCGCCTGGCCGTGCTGCATCAGCGCGTCGGCAATATCGCGGGTCATCCATTCCTGATAGGTGAAGCGATGACCAATCGCGTCGACCAGGCGGGCGATGCGACCGAAGCCGTGCAGGCGACCGCCGGGCAGATAGGCGACGTGCGCGACGCCGCGAAAAGGCACCAGGTGGTGCGGGCAGACGCCATGCACGGCGATGCCGCGCACCACTACCAGATCGCTGCGCTGATCGGCAAAGCCATCGCCGAGCGCGGTCGCCGGGTCGAGGTCGTAACCCCCAAGCAGGCGGCGCTGCCAGAGTTCGCAGACGCGCTGCGGGGTTCGCCCGATGTGCGCGGTATCCGGCGCAATCCCGCAGGCGGCCAGCAGATCGCCGACCGCGCGCTCGAAAGCGGCCGGGTCGAAGGCATGCTGGCGTGGAATGCCGATCTCGTTTGTGGATGCGGGCGCTGGGTCGGGGTGGCTGCAGTCGGACATGGCTTGCTTCCTTTTGGCATGGCGGGCAGGGGGATGATACACGCGTGATTTCGTTTGACGCAGCAGGCCATCCAGGCGGTTGATGAGCGATAATGCCGGGCTTGGGATATTTTCGCGATTGCCGGTGCTGGCGCTGGCGTCGCTGCTTCGGTTGGGAAGGACCGGCATGAAGAGCGTTGATGATTTCCGTCTGCAGTTCGGCAAGAAGGAACTGGTACCGATCGTGATCGGCGGCATGGGCGTCGATATTTCGACCGCCGAACTGGCGCTCGAGGCCGCCCGACTCGGCGGCGTCGGACATATTTCCGATGCCATGGTCAATACCGTTGCCGATCGGCGGTTCAACGCCAAGTTCGTCAAGGACAAGCTCCGGCAGTACAAATTCAACGTCGCCAATACCGACAAGTCGATGGTTCGTTTCGATCTCGGGCAGCTCGCCGAGGCCACCCAGATGCACGTCGGCAGAACCATGGAAGCCAAGCGAGGCGAGGGCCTGATTTTCGTCAACTGCATGGAGAAGCTGACCATGAACGCCCCGCGCGAGACACTGCGCGTGCGCATGGCCGCAGCGCTCGACGCCGGCGTCGACGGTATCACGCTGGCGGCCGGCCTGCACCTCGGTTCCTTCGCGCTGATCGAGGATCATCCGCGTTTCCGCGATGCCAAGCTCGGGATCATCGTTTCCTCTCTGCGCGCGTTGCAGTTGTTCCTGCGCAAGACCGCCCGCTGCCGGCGATTGCCCGACTACGTGGTGGTCGAAGGACCGCTGGCCGGAGGACACCTGGGTTTCGGCATGGACTGGGCAAATTACGATCTGGCAACGATCTTCGCCGAGATTCATCGCTATCTGCAGGACGAGCAGCTCGATATTCCCCTGATTCCGGCGGGCGGGATCTTTACCGGTAGCGATGCCGTGTCGTTTCTCGAAGGCGGTGCAGCCGCAGTCCAGGTGGCGACGCGCTTTACCGTGTCGAAGGAGTGCGGCTTGCCGGAGGACGTCAAGCAGCGTTATTTCGAAGCCAGCGAAGATCAGATCGAGGTCAACCAGATATCCCCGACCGGCTACCCGATGCGCATGTTGAGCAACAGTCCGGCGATTGGCGACGGGATTCGGCCCAATTGTGAGGCCTACGGCTATCTTCTCGACAGTACCGGCAATTGTTCCTACATCAGTGCGTACAACCGGGAGGTGGAAGCGAATCCCGGCGTCAAGAAGATTGTGGTCCGCGACAAGACCTGTCTGTGTACGCAAATGCGCAACTTCGATTGCTGGACCTGTGGCCATTATGCGTACCGCCTCAAGGACACCTCCAGGCGCTTGCCGGATGGCAGCTATCAGTTGCTGAGCGCGGAGCATATCTTCCGCGATTATCAGTTCAGTACCGACGGCAAGATCGCGGTGCCGGCATAGTGCGCGTGCCGCCGGGCGTTGCCACCCCAGTGACCGCCGCCACGACCACGCAGGGTTCTGGCCGATGCTGAGCTATCGTCATGCCTTCCATGCCGGCAACCACGCCGATGTCCTCAAACATCTGGTACTGGTGCAACTGACGCGCTACCTCGGCCAGAAGGACAGTGCTTTCTGGTACGTCGATACGCACGCCGGGGCGGGAGCTTATGCACTTGATTCCGGGCAGGCAGCCAAGCTTGCCGAGTACCGGGACGGCATAGGACGGTTATGGGGGAGGCAGGATCTGCCGTCGGCCCTGCAGGACTATCTCGGTCTGGTGCGCGCAGCCAATCCCGATGGCCGCCTGAAGATCTACCCTGGTTCGCCTTCCCTGGCGATGGCGACGACGCGGACACAGGACCGCCTACGGCTTTTCGAGCTGCACAGCCGGGACGTAGTGCGTCTGCGGGAGCATTTCGCGGCCTGCGGCAAACGCGTGATCGTTGAGGAGGGCGACGGATTCGCGGCCCTCAAGGCCTTGTTGCCGCCGCCGCCGCGGCGAGCACTGGTTCTCATCGACCCGTCGTACGAGGAGCGGCGCGATTACGATCGGGTGGTGCATTCCCTCAGGGAGAGCCTGTCGCGCTTTCCTGGCGGCACCTATCTGCTGTGGTATCCCCAACTGACCCGGCTCGAAGCGCACCATTTGCCGCCGCGCCTGAAGCATCTGCCGGCAAGACGCTGGCTGCAGGTCACGCTGCGCGTCAGAACGCCGGCCAGCGACGGTTTCGGGATGCACGGCAGCGGTCTGTTCGTGATCAATCCACCCTGGACCCTGGAAGCGACCTTGCAGGCAGTGATGCCCTGCCTGGTCGAGCGACTCGGGCAGGATGCAGGCGCAGGTTACACGCTTGAAAGTCAGGATTCAGCCCGCTAGGGATGCCGAGCATCCGGTCGGGCCCAGGGGACTGGAACCGCAAGGCTTCATCGCGCTCCCAGACTCTGTCGTGGCAGAGCTGGGCAAAGGTGTCGGCATGCTTGGGCACATCGACAGCAGGTGCGGCATCATCACCGTGTACAATGACCGCTTTGAACCATGGGAGAAGCGATGATGACTGCGACAAAGGGACATTCCGATCCGGCCACGGGCCAACTGGCCGTATCCACCAGACCCCGTCGGTCGTCGCACCAGGTCGCGCTCATCGGCGGCATTGCCGGCACCCTGCTGCTCGGCGGCTGTGCCGAATTGACGGGCCCATCGGGCGACGTGACGGTCAGCGATCCGACACGGATCACGCGCAGCGGCTTTCTCAGTGACTACCAGCGCCTGACGAAAGCGCCCGGTGGCGACGGAGCGCTGTGCTGGCGGAACACCGATGTCGACCTCAAACGCTACGACAAGGTGCTGATCACCCGCATTCTGGTCAGCCTCAAGGCGGATCAGCAGGAGGCGGTCGACCCGACCGACCTCAAGGCACTGGTCGATTATTTCCACAATGCCCTGAGCAAGTCCCTGAAACCGCAGATGCAGATCGTCACGCAACCTGGGCCGGGGGTCCTGGTGTTGCGGATCGAGCTCACCAACCTGGTGCCGACGCAGGTCAGCCGGAGTCTGGCAGGCACCGCGATCCCCTACGGTTTCGTCGCCGAGGCTGCTTCCGGTCCGGCATCGGGGAGGCCTGCGGGTTCGACGCCTTATCTCGGCGAGACCGGCATCGAAATGCAGTTTCTCGACGGCGCCAGCAACGTTGTTCTTGGTGAGTGCGCCGATGCGCAGATCGGCCGCAAGTACGCCGCCGACATCGATGCCGGCGCGGCCGCTGCCACCAATACCTGGATCAAGGGCTACATGAGCTCGTTCCAGAGCTGGTCGTACGCACGCGACGCTTTCGACAAATGGTCGCTGCTGATCGCCGATCGATTGGCCGTGCTGCGCGGAGTGAAACCCCGGTAGCCCGCTAATGTGAAAGTCGCGTCAGCGACTCACGAATCTCCCCTCCCACTTGCGGGGGCGAAGGCGGGGTTTCGCGGAGCATGCTCTGCGCCCATCGAACGATTCCGGCGTGCAAGCCGGCATGCGCCCTGCAAGGGAGGGAAACGGTCATGACTTTCATCACCGGGGGGCTCTTGCAAAGTCATGACAGTTCGTGGTCAGGACAGCATGAGCATTTCAACCAGCAGGCCGACGACGGCGCCGGCCGCGATGACGGCAATGACATTCTGCCGGTAGTAAAACAGCGCGACCGCGGCACCGAGAGCGATCAGCGCGGAGATCCAGTCGAAGCTGCCAGCGAAACCTCTCGGCCAGAGGACATGATAGCCGAAGAACAGCGCCAGATTGAGAATCACCCCGACCACCGCCGCGGTGATGGCGGTCAGTGGTGCGGTGAATTTCAACTGGTTGTGGGTGGTCTCGACCAGCGGTCCGCCGAGCAGGATAAAAACAAATGACGGCAGAAAGGTAAACCAGGTCACCAGCGAAGCCGCGACCGCGCCGGCGAGGAGCAGGCTGTCCGGGCCGAAAACGGCCTGGAGGTAGCCACCGACGAAGCCGACAAAAGCGACCACCATGATCAGCGGCCCAGGGGTGGTTTCGCCGAGCGCGAGGCCGTCGATCATCTGGGTCGCGGTCAGCCAGCCGTAGTGTTCGACGGCTCCCTGGTAAACGTAGGGGAGAACGGCATAAGCACCGCCAAAGGTCAGCAGCGCGGCCTTGGTGAAAAACCAGCTCATCTGCGTCAGCGTGTGCTGCCAACCGTGGGTCGCAATCAGCAGGCCCATCGGGATGGCCCACAGAAGAGCCGCGACGATGAGCACCCTGATCAGTCTGTTCCATCCGAAGCGGGCATGCTCCGGAGTCGGGGTGTCGTCGTCGATCAAGGCCGGACCGAACGCGGCTTCGGCCGGGCCGTGGCCGCCGCCAAGCTGGAATTTCTCGGGTGCGACCCGTCCGCCGATGTAGCCGAGCAGTGCGGCGACGGCGACGATGACGGGAAACGGTGCGGCGAGCGCGAAGATGGCGACGAAGGAAGCCGCCGCGATCGCCCAGAGGAACGGGTTCTTGAGGGCACGCATTCCGATTCGGTGCGCCGCCTGGACGACAATGGCGGTGACTGCCGGCTTGATGCCGTAAAACAGACCAGCCACCAACGGCGTCTCGCCGAAAGTGATATAGACCCAGGACAGACCGATCAGAAGCAGCAGCGAGGGCAGCACGAACAGGGTTCCGGCGACCACGCCGCCAGGCGTGCGATGCATCAGCCAGCCGATGTAGGTGGCCAGTTGCTGGGCTTCGGGACCGGGAAGCAGCATGCAATAGTTGAGTGCGTGCAGAAAGCGTCGCTCGGAAATCCAGCGACGACGTTCCACCAGTTCCGCGTGCATCATCGAAATCTGTCCTGCCGGGCCACCGAAACTGATGCATCCCAGCTTGAGCCAGAAGGCGAACGCCTGCCAGAAGCTGACTGAGGGGGGAGCTGCAGGGTTTGCGAGGCCGCGGTTCATGTCATTTCCCCCGGATCAGCGCCACCAGATCCTCGGTCGATGGCAAGGCACTGGCTTCGCCTTCGGCGAGAATGCTCTCGGCGAGCGCGCGTTTCTCATGGTGCAGGTCGACGATTCGTTCCTCGACGGTGCCCCTGGTGACCAGCCGGTAAACGGTGACCGGTCTGAGCTGCCCGATGCGGTGCGCACGTCCCATCGCCTGATCCTCGGCCGCCGGGTTCCACCACGGGTCGGTGATCACCACGTAGTCGGCGGCGGTGAGGTTGAGGCCGAAGCCGCCGGCCTTGAGACTGATCAGGAAAAGCTCGCCTTCGCCGGCCTGGAATGCGGCGACCCGGCGCGTTCGCTCGGCGGCGGGGGTGGCGCCGTCGAGGTACTGATAGCGAATTCCGGCTGCGTCGAGCGGTTCGCGGAGGATGCTCAGGAAATCGACGAACTGGCTGAAGACCAGCGCCTTGTGGCCGTTGGCGATGAGCTCGCTGGCCAGTTCGCCAAAGGCCTGTACCTTGGCGCCGCTGATCCCGAACTCGGGGTTGCACAGGCGCGGGTCGCAGGCGGCACGCCGCAGGCGCGTCAGTTGCGCGAGGATGTTGAAGCGGGATTGCGTTTCCGGCGTGCTGTCGAGCATGCTGCCGATCTCGTTTGCGGCTTCGCGGCGCAAGGCTTCGTAATGCGCGGCTTCGGCACTCTCCGGGCTGACCGTCAGGATCAGCTCGATGCGGGGCGGCAGTTCCTGCAGTACTTCCGCTTTGCTTCGTCGCAGCACGAAGGGAGCGATCAGGCGCTTGAGGACATGCTGGGTGTCACGGTCGCGGTTACGTTCGATCGGACCCGCGAAGCGCTCGTTGAAGCGGTTGACGGTGCCGAGCAGGCCGGGATTGGCAAAACGCATGATCGACCACAGGTCGGCGAGGCGGTTTTCCACCGGCGTTCCGGTCAGTGCCAGGCGAAAATCGGCCTTGAGCTCGAACACCGCCTGCGAGCGCTTGGCGGCTGCATTCTTGATCGCCTGTGCTTCGTCGGCGATCAGCGTGTGCCAGTTGCGCCCGGCGAAGCGTTCCTGCGCGAGTTGCAGCAGCGTGTAGGAGACGATCAGCAGATCCTGCGGCCCGGCCTGGCTGACCAGTTCCTCGCGTTCGCTGTCGCCGGCGTCGCTGTAGATGCGGGCGTTGAGCGTCGGTGCAAAACGACGTGTTTCGGCGAACCAGTTGCCGCATACCGAGGTCGGTGCGATGACCAGCGCCGGCCCGCCGGCGGCGCGCTCGAGCAGCACGGCGAGTGCCTGCAGCGTTTTGCCCAGGCCCATGTCGTCGGCCAGACAGCCGCCCATGCCGGCGGTCGCCAGACGCATCGCCCACTGGTAGCCGTCTTCCTGATAGGGCCGCAGCCTGACCTGCAGCAGGCTCGGCGGTTTCGGTTCGGAGGACTGGGCGCTGCGCAGGCGCTCGATGGCCTCGCGAAAATCCTTGCCGGCGTCGAGCCGGGTGCCGTCGAGAATCTCGTCGAGCCAGGCGGCGGCGATCGTCGGTGCCTTGCCTCCCTGCTTGTCGGTTTCGATAACCGCCGCGAGTTCGCTGAGCTTTTGTTTGAGTGAGCGCGTCAGCGCAGCATACACACCGTCCCCCATCGGGACGAAGCGGGATTTTTCGCGTGCCGCCGTCAGCAGGGTTTCGAGCTGCAGCACCAGGCCCTCGTCGAGCGTCGCCTGCCCGGAGAGGCGGAACCAGTCGTGCTCGCGGCTGACGCTGACGCCGAGCTGCCGCGTATCGACGCTGACGACGCGAACGGCCTTGCCCTTGGGCCATTCAACCGCGGCAATCGCGGCCAGCGTCGGCAGCGTTTCGACCGCCCCGAGTGCCTGCTCGGGATCTTCGATCAGCCATTCGCTGACGCCATCATTGCCGTCGAGGAAGGGCAGGGCATCGAGTACCGCTTCGAGATGCTGGCGCTCGCGCTGGAGGTCGTGTTCGGTGCCGACGCTCTCGCTTCCGCGCACGCTCATCAGGCGAAGTCGGCCGCTGCCCGCCGGCAGGCGTGGGCCGTCGGGGCCCAGCGGTGTCACCACCAGGCGTAGCGCCAGGTGCTCGCCAACCGGCGAGAGTTCGGCACGCAGGCGCGAATCGCTGGCCACCTGCCGGGAGGCCTGTGCCGAGTCGGCGTGTACCTGGAAACGTCCGGACAGCGCACGCAAGGTCTTTTCGACCTCGGTCTGCGCTCCTGGCGCATTGGCGGGAATGGCAACGCGCCTCGAGATGAGCTGTGCGGCCTGCTGCTGCACCGCCGAGAAACGCACCAGCCGAAGACGTTGCGGGCCGTCCTGGACGAGTGTGAGCAAGCGCAGCGCTTCGTTCTCGCGACGCTCGTCGGCATCTTCGACATGGTGGTACGGGCTTTCGACGACTGGTCGCAACGGTGGCTCGATGCGCATCACGAAATGTTCGCCCTGACGGACCAGTTCCAGCTCTGGCTGCGTTTCGCTGAGTTCGACGAATTGCTCTGGCGCATTTGCCAGGACGATGCACGGATGACCGACCAGGGCGACGATCGCCGTGGGCAGGTCGATACGATAGCGGTTGCTGTAGCCGCGCTCGGGGCGCAGCGCGCGCGCCACCTTGGCATCCCACGCTGGCAGATGTTCGTTGCCAAAGATCTTCACGAGGCTCAGCGCGCGGGGTCGTCCCCAGCCCCGCAGACCACACCTCTGTTCGAGCGGTTTGATGCCGAGCAACTGACCCTCCTTGCCGATCTCGATGGCCCAGAGCAGGCGCGTCGTTTCGCTGCCGGCCTCGGCAGCAGTTTGCTCGCTGCCGAGCGATTGCAGGGCGTCGAGAATCGTGCGCCATTGTTGGCCAGCAGCGGCGACAAAATAACCGGTCGGTGGATCGCGTCCGGAAAGTAGCTCCTCGGCGCCACGCAGCATGCGGCTCGGCAACTTCAGATGACAGTTCAGCAGCTTCCGCCGCAGGGCGATGATCGTCTCATGCCAACCGCTAGCCGTATGCGGTGTAGGCTGCGTACCTGGCGCAGCGATCGTCTCGCTACCCAGCCAGGCCGAGAGCAGAATGGCCCAGAGCGAACCCAGTCCCCAGCGCTGTTCCTGGTCGCGCGCTGGCTGGAAAGCGGCATGGATGATCGCTGTCTTGCCAAGACGAACGTCGATGGCATGGACCCAGCGCCCCCATGCGGAGAATGCACTCGGATCGCGCTGGCCGGCTTCGCCAATGCAGAACTTGCGCGCCAGTTCCAGATGCTTCGGGGTCGACTGGGCGAGCAGTGCGAGTGGGTAGAGCCATCCGATACTCACGGGCAGGAGGTTCTTGCTGCTGCCGATTTCGCCCTTGCGCTGCTTCAGGGCTGCCTCGAAAGCGGCTTGTCCGGCTGCCCACTGGCTGTCAACGACCAGGGCTGCGGCCCCAATGGCGGCAGCGAGGCCGTTGTCGAGCCCCTGCAGGGCTTCCTGCAACAAGGCGGCGTCACTGCGTTGCAACGCCAGCTCGGCAAGCGCCGAACGCAGATCGTTGGACACCTGGTCGGGTTGCCGCCTGAGCTGGTCAAAAGCCCACTCCGCGATCGGGTTGAAATCCTCCGCCCAGTTCAAACCTATCGATGCCACACCCAGGCAAGCGAGCCACGAGCGTTCGGCCGGATCGATGTACTCGAAACTGGGGCCATCGAAACCGAGCAGGAGTGCCTGCGTGAGGATGGAGTTCCAGTCCATCGAACGTGCGACCCGTTGCCGGATCGCTGCTAGCTCTTCGCTCGGTGTGCCGGAAAAGAACTTGGCGCGCACATAGGCAATGGTCGCCGGAAGACTGCTGCTCGGCCAGTAGTAGCCGAAGCGCGTGAGGTCGAAACCATCGAGTTCGGCGATCAGACTCGGCAGGCAGTTTCCTGGCCGGGTCTCGAGCAACTGCCGGTAGAGCGGCGCACGCAAAGCGTCCACGAGTTGAAAGGCGTTGGGGCGGTGCGCCACATCGCCGAGCAGCAGTTTCTTGTCCTTGAGTTCCTCGACCGCGCTCTTTACATCGTTGAAGGTAAACGCTCTGCCGGTGCTGGTGGTCAGACCACTCAAACCAAGCAGGTGGTGTACGTCGGTCTGCGTACGGGCGGTCCACAGTAGTGCGCAGGCCAGGGCCACCTTGTGCGTGTCGGCAGTCAGTCCATGCTGGTCGAGTCGCTCGATGGCTGCTTTGTTCAAGGGGTTCTTGAGCATGGCGGCGGTTTCGGGAAAGGGAGTGGAGGCTTGTGCATGAATCAGCCACGGTGCAGCAGCATGGCGTCACCATAACTGAAGAAGCGATAACGCTGATTGATCGCGTGCCGATACGCGCCGCGGATGGCATCCAGTCCGGCGAAAGCCGAAACGAGCATCAGCAGCGTCGATTTTGGGAGGTGAAAGTTGGTGATCAGCCGGTCGACGACGCGAAAGCGGTAGCCCGGAGTGATGAAGATGTCGGTTTCGGCCGCGCCAGCGTGCAGCTCTCCGTGCTCTGCAGCCGCTTCGAGCGCACGCAGGCTGGTTGTCCCTACAGCGATGACCTGGCCGCCGCGCGCACGCGTTCGGGCGATCGCAGCGGCCGTCGCGGGCGGGATCTCGAAACGTTCGGCGTGCATGCGGTGCTCGGAAATGCGCTGTACTCGCACTGGCTGGAAGGTGCCGGCGCCGACGTGCAGCGTCAGCCAGGCCATCTCGGCACCGCGCTGTGCGAGTTCAGCCAGCAGCGCCTCGTCGAAGTGCAGGCCGGCAGTGGGTGCGGCGACAGCGCCAGGATGGCGGGCAAAAACCGTCTGGTAGCGCGCTTCGTCGGCAGCGCTCGCCGCATGCGTGATGTAGGGCGGCAAGGGCAAGCGGCCGTGGCGATCGAGCAGGCTCCAGAGGTCATTTTCGCCAGCCGGCTCCAGCAGTTCCAGGTCGAAGAACTCGTGCTGTTCACCGCAACGACCGCGTACGCTCAGCAGGATGGCATTTTCGAGAAAGATGCGGCTGCCGGCTTGCGGCGCTTTGCTGGCGCGGATTTGTGCCACGGCATGACGAGCATCGACGATGCGCTCGATCAGAACCTCGATCTGGCCGCCGCTTTCCTTCCGACCAAAGAGGCGCGCGCGGAACACGCGCGTATCGTTGAACACCAGCAGATCCCCGGCTTCAACGATTTCCGGGAGCTCGCTGAAGCGGCGATCGTGGATGATGCCGTCGGACAGTTGCAACAGACGACTGGCGGTGCGTTCTGCGGTCGGGTGCTGGGCGATCAGTTCGCCGGGTAGATCGAAGTCGAAATCGTCGAGCGTCAGCATGCGTAAGTCTGCAGAGAATTGTCGAGCAAGCGCCGACGTGGAACGGAATATGATGAGTCTGCTTGTTCCTGAGTGGAGAATCAGCGATAATCAGAACTTCTTCCGGCTCGCGAGTTGCGAGCCAAAGCCGAGATGGCGGAATCGGTAGACGCAGCGGACTCAAAATCCGCCGGTGGAAACATCGTGGGGGTTCGATTCCCCCTCTCGGCACCATCCAGAACAGCACATGCTTGCAAAGCTTCGAATTATAACACGCCTCGGGTAGGCGGGCGCTGTCTGCCCGATCGATTCAGGCGATTGACGCGAGAAGCGGGGTGCGCAGGCATGTTAATGTGAATGTCGTGCCGGCGACTCACGAATCCCTCCTTCCCTCTCGTGGAGGAGGAGTCAGGGGAGGGAAACGGTCATGACTTCCATGATCGGGGGCCTGGAAAAATCATGACCTTTAGAATCGCTCATCAATGTTCGGCATCGAAAGGGTCTGTGCGTCGGTGTGACGACGTGCGTGCCGGTGCCGCTAGCGGAACCCTGCCTTGAACCCAGCAGAGCCAGTTCAGTCGCGTATTGTCATCGCCTCGCGGGAGTCGCGCCTGGCTCTGTGGCAAGCCGAGCATGTCCGTGGATGCCTGATGGAATCATACCCACGGAGTCGCATCGAGATCCTCGGCATGACGACTCGCGGCGACCAGATCCTCGACCGTCCGCTGTCGGCGATCGGCGGTAAAGGGCTGTTTATCAAGGAACTCGAACTGGCGATACAGGAAGGCCGTGCTGACCTCGCGGTTCATTCGATGAAGGACCTGCCGATGGAAATGCCTGCGGGCTTCGCCATCGCAGCCATTTCAGCGCGTGAAAATCCCTGCGATGCCTTTGTTTCGAACCGCTTTGCCGGGCTCGACGAGTTGCCGGCCAAGGCCGTGGTTGGAACCTCCAGCCTTCGTCGCGAAGCGATCCTGCGCGCCGGATACCCGCAACTTGTGATCCGTAGCCTGCGTGGTAACCTCGATACGCGGCTCAGGAAGCTCGATGCGGGGGAGTACGATGCGATCATCCTCGCTGCCGCAGGCTTGATACGTCTGGGCCTGGCAGCACGGATCAGGTCTATCCTGACGCCAGAGCAGTCACTGCCAGCACCAGGACAGGGAGTCCTCGGGATCGAGGCCGCATCAGGGCGCGCTGACATCATGGCACTGCTGGAACCGCTCAACGACAGCGAGACCGCGCACTGCGTGCGCGCCGAACGGGCCTTTTCGCGTGCCTTGGGGGGTAGCTGCCAAGTCCCGCTCGCTGCCTACGCGTTGCTCGATAGTGGTCATCTCTGGTTGCGAGGTTTCATCGCAACGCCGGACGGCAAGCAGATGATCGCCGGGGAACAGTACGGCGCTCCGGAAGACGGCGAGTCGATCGGTCGCCTGCTCGCGCAGCGGCTGCGTGAACAGGGGGCCGAGGTCATCCTGGAGCAGCTCGCCAGCTGCCAATGACGCAACCCTTGCGTGGTCTGACAATCGTCGTGACGCGCCCGCGCGCGCAGGCTTCGCGTCTGGCTGGCTGGATTGCCGAGCAAGGTGGCGAGCCGCTGATTTTTCCGCTGCTCGAGATTTCTCCAGTCATCGACCCTGCCCCCTTGCAGGCGGCGATCATGCGTCTCGGAGACTACTCGCTGGCGATTTTCATCAGCCCGAATGCAGTCGATTTCAGTGTCCCGGCGATTCTTGCCAGACAGGCGTGGCCATTGGGTCTGCGCGCGGTGGCGATTGGCCAGAGCAGCGTCGCGCGGCTTGCCCGTTATGGCATCGGCCACGTGCTGGCGCCGGCCGATCGCTTCGATTCGGAGGCACTGCTCGAACTTCCGGAAATGCGGCGCGCGGGCGTTGCTGGCAAGCGTGTGCTGATCTTTCGCGGTAATGGTGGCCGCGAACTGCTGGCCGATACCTTGCGAGAACGGGGCGCCGAAGTCGATGCGGTGAGTTGCTACCAGCGCTCGGCACCGGCCGACGCGGCCCCGCTGCAGGCGCTATGGCGCAGTAGCCAGCTCGACGCCCTGACGATTTCATCGAGCGAGGGCTTGCGCAATCTCGTCGGCCTGCTCGACGCACCGGCGAACGCCTGTCTGCGCGGCACCCCGATGTTCGTGCCGCATCAGCGCATCGCCGAGCTGGCGCATGCGCTTGCCATGCGGCGGGTTATCCTGACCGGAGCAGCCGATGCCGGAATCATTGCTGCGCTATGCAGCCATGATTGGCAGCGATCATGAGCGAAGAATTGGCCATGTAGCCGGGGCTTCCGTCCAGTCGCGTGGCGCCAGCATGTCGTAGAGCGCGGCTTCGGCGCTGCCGGCTTCAGGATGCCAGTCGTAGCGCCATTTGACGACTGGAGGGAGCGACATCAGGATTGATTCGGTGCGCCCGCCCGACTGCAGGCCGAATAGCGTGCCGCGATCCCAGACCAGGTTGAACTCGACATAACGTCCGCGTCGGTACGCCTGGAAGTCACGTTCGCGTTCGCCATAGGGCAGGTTCTGCCGCTTTGCAATGATGGGCAGATAGGCTTCCGTAAACGCGTCACCGACCGCCCGGGTCAGCGCGAAGCAACGCTCGAAGCCGCCCTCGCTGAGGTCGTCGAAGAAGATGCCACCGACCCCGCGCGGTTCGTTACGGTGCTTGAGGAAAAAGTACTCGTCGCACCATTGCTTGTAGCGAGCGTGCGTGTCTGCTCCAAAAGGCTGCAACGCTTGCTTGCAGGTCATGTGGAAATGCCGGATGTCTTCGGCAAATGGGTAGTAGGGAGTCAAGTCCATGCCGCCGCCAAACCACCAGGCAGGATCGAGATCGGCCCGGGTTGCAAGCAGGGCGCGCACGTTCATGTGCGCGGTCGGGCAATAGGGGTTTTCCGGATGCAGGACCAGCGACACGCCCATCGCGGCGAAGGCGCAGCCCGCCAGTTCTGGGCGTTTGGCGGTTGCCGAGGCCGGCAAGGCGGCGCCGCTGACCTGCGAGAAAGCAACGCCGCCGCGTTCAAAAACACGACCTCCCTCAAGGATGCAGGTGCAGCCGCTGCCAGCGAGTAGCGAGTGGGCTTCCCTTTCCCAGGGATCGGCACGGAAGCTCGCGCCGGTACGACCTTCGAGCGTTTCGATGGCCGTGACGATACGCGTTTGCAGGTCGGTGAAGTATGCCTTGAGGCGGGTCGGGTCGATCATCCCTGGTCCGCGTCCGCCGGTGCCGTGGCGGTTGGTGACTGCCTGACCGGGCTCACCGGCTGACGGCGCGGTGGCCGATGTCACGGCGATACTGCATGCCGTCGAAGTGGATACCGATAATAATGTCATAGGCACGTTTCTGGGCCTGCCTGACATTGTCGGCAAGTGTCGTGACACACAGCACACGCCCACCGGCGGTGACGATCCGGCCATCGCGCTCGGTGGTGCCGGCATGGAAGATATGACTGTCCTCGCTGCCCTGCGGAAGTCCGCTGATCAGATCGCCGGTGCGCGGAGTACCGGGGTAATTGGCTGCGGCCAGCACGACGCCCAGTGCGACACGACGGTCCCAGCTCGCCTCAACCAGGTTGAGCCGGCCGGCGACGGCATGATCGAGGAGGGTCAGCAAGTCGGATTTCAGGCGCATCATGATTGGCTGTGTTTCCGGGTCGCCGAGGCGGCAATTGAACTCGACGGTCTTGACCGATCCGTCCTTGCCAATCATCAGGCCAGCGTAGAGGAATCCGGTGTAGGGGATACCTTCGGCAGCCATTCCCCGTACCGTCGGCAGAATGATTTCGCGCATGGCTCGGGCGTGGACTTCCGGAGTGACCACCGGTGCCGGTGAGTAAGCACCCATGCCACCGGTATTGGGGCCGGTATCACCGTCGCCGATACGCTTGTGATCCTGTGTTGAAGCCAGCGGCAGCACATTCTTGCCGTCGACCATGACGATGAAACTGGCTTCTTCGCCTTCGAGAAATTCCTCGATCAGCACACGTGCTGGGGCCGAATCTCTTGCCGGGCTGTCACCGCTGGCGGGAAGCATCCGGTCAATCGCGTCATGGGCCTCGGACAGGTGCATGGCCACCACCACTCCCTTGCCGGCAGCCAGTCCATCGGCCTTGATGACGATTGGCGCACCCTGCTGGTCGACGTAGGCGTGTGCAGCGCGGATATCGGAGAAGGTCGCAAAGCGGGCAGTGGGAATATTGTGCCTGGCCATGAAGCGCTTCGCGAAGTCCTTCGAGCTTTCGAGTTGGGCGGCTTCCCTGGTCGGACCGAAGATCTTCAGACCGCGGTCGCGAAAAAGATTGACGATGCCGGCAGCGAGCGGGGCTTCGGGACCGACTACCGTGAGATGAACCTTGTGCTTTGCGGCGAAGTCGGCGAGCGCTTCGGGGTCGGTGAGGTTGACGTTTTCGAGTTCACGCTCGCGCGCCGTGCCCGCGTTGCCAGGCGTGACGAAAACCTTCTGCAACCCAGGAGTCTTCGCCAGCCGCCAGGCGAGTGCGTGCTCGCGACCGCCTGAGCCGATGACCATTAGCTTCATGACAGTCCTTTCACCACCAGAACTTGAGCTGCTGCGCGTACCCGCTGGCGCGCCCCCATCGAGCTGCGCCGTGCCCTGGCACTGACGACTCTGACCATGATCTTCCGCACCGTGTTCTCCCCAGCATCATTCAAAGAATCAATGTCGGAAGTGCCGCGCACCGGTGAACACCATCGCCAGACCATGCTCGTCGGCGGCAGCGATCACTTCCTCATCACGCATCGAGCCACCAGGTTGAATGACGGCCTTGGCGCCTGCAGCCGCCAGGACGTCGAGCCCGTCGCGGAAGGGGAAGAAAGCATCGGAGGCGACACAGGAACCTGCCAGGTCGAGGCCGGCATTCTGCGCCTTATTGGCCGCGATGCGGGTCGAATCAACGCGGCTCATCTGGCCGGCGCCAACGCCGAGGGTCATGCCGTGACCGCAAAAGACGATGGCATTGGACTTGACGAACTTGGCAACCCGATAGGCGAAGAGCAGATCTTCGACCTGTGCGTCAGTCGGTGCGACCCTGCTCACCACCCTCAGGTCGGAAGCCTGGACGTTGAACTGATCGGGGGTCTGTAACAGTAGCCCGCCACCGACGCGCTTCATTTCGAAAGTATGCTGGCCCCTGGCCAGCGGCAGTTCGAGGACGCGCAGGTTCTGTTTGGTGGCCAGCATCGCCCGGGCAGTGTCGCTGAAAGCCGGTGCCAGCAGGACTTCGACGAAATGCTTGCGGACATTCATGGCGGTCACGACATCGGCGTCGACCGTGCCGTTGAAAGCGATGATGCCGCCAAAGGCCGAGGTCGAGTCGGTCTGGAAGGCTTTTTCGTAGGCGGACAGCAGGCTGACATCGATTGCCACACCACAGGGATTGGCGTGTTTGATGATCACGCAGGCGGGCTTGTCGAAAGTCTTGACACACTCCCAAGCGGCGTCGGCATCGGCGATGTTGTTGTACGAGAGTTCCTTGCCTTGCAGCTGCCGATAGTTGGCGATCGAACCCGCAAGAGGTGTGGGATCGCGGTAGAAGGCTGCTTGCTGGTGCGGATTCTCGCCGTAACGCAGCGTTTCGACGCGATCAAAGGCGAGTTGCAGAGAAACGGGAAACGTCCCGGCCTGGTTCGATTCGTCGAGCGAAGTCAGCCAGTTGGCAATCGCTGCGTCGTAGCGCGCAGTGTGCGCAAAGGCCTTTTTGGCAAGCATGAAACGTGTGTCAAGACTCAGGGCGCCATCGCTGGCCGTCATTTCGGCGAGCAATGCCGGGTAGTCCTCGGGGTCGGTGACCACGGCCACCCCGGGGTAGTTTTTGGCTGACGAACGCAGCATTGCCGGGCCGCCGATGTCGATGTTCTCGATCGCTTCGGCGAGTGTGACACCAGTCTGGGCAATGGTTTCACGGAATGGGTAGAGATTCACACATACCAGATCGATGGTCGGGATGCCGTGCCGTTCAAGCGTGGCCATGTGCTCGGGCAGATCACGACGCGCCAGGATGCCGCCATGTACTTTCGGATGCAGGGTCTTGACGCGGCCATCGAGCATTTCCGGGAAGCCTGTGTAATCGCCCACCTCGGTAACCGGCAGACCAGCGTCACGGAGCATCCGGGCGGTGCCACCAGTGGATAACAGTTTGACATCATGAGCGATCAGTCCCTGCGCGAATTCGAGGGCGCCATTTTTGTTGGAGAGGCTGATCAGGGCTTGGCGGATTTTCATGGTGGGCGGGTGGCAGCTCTTAAAAGGGTAATAGGAGTGTTCAGTCGATCAGTTTGTGATCGACCAGTTTCTTGCGCAGTGTGTTGCGGTTGATCCCTAGGATTTCGGCCGCCAGGGTCTGATTGCCGCCGGTCTGTCTGAGTACGACTTCAAGCATTGGGCGTTCGACGCTCTTGATCACCATCGCGTAAACTGCAGCCGGCTTCTCGCCTTCAAGCTGTTGAAAGTAGTTTTCCAGCGCCTTGCCGACGCAAGTTGCGATATGGTCATCGTCGTTGCGCTTCATGCTGCAAGGTCCTCGAAGTTGGCATGCGGTGAAGGAGTTGTGCGGGCATAGCTCAAATGCTCCTGGTAATCCGCGAGGGCACAGAAAAAGTCATTGACTGCCTGTCTTTGCAGTTCGATGGTTGGCAACTGGTTCATCCTGTGACGGAAAGCTGCCGAGCCGACCAGACCCCTGGTATACCAGGAAATATGCTTGCGTGCGATACCGACCCCGGTTTCGACACCGTAAAAGAGATATAGATCCTCAAGGTGCTCAAGCAGTACCTCGTGAATTTCAATGACCCGTGGCGGAGGCAGGTAGGTTCCGGTGTTCAGGAAATACTCGATCTCGCGGAACAGCCATGGGCGCCCCTGCGCGGCACGTCCGATCATTAGCGCGTCGGCATGGGTGGTGTCAAGGACATGTTTTGCCTGTTCAGGAGAGTCGATGTCGCCATTGGCGATAATGGGAATAGTCGCCACGGCTTTTGCTGCCTGGATCGTCTCGTATTCGGCCTGGCCGCTGTAGCCGCAGGCGCGCGTGCGGCCGTGCATTGCCAGGGCCCTGATTCCTGACTGCTCTGCGATCTTGAGGATGTTCAAGGCGTTGCGACTGTTTTTGTCCCAGCCGGTGCGGATCTTCAAGGTTACCGGGGTGCTCGGTACGGCATTGACGACGGCCTCGAGAATTTGCCGGACCAGCGGCTCGTCCCTGAGCAGGGCGGAACCGGCCATGACGTTGCAGATTTTCTTCGCCGGGCAGCCCATGTTGATGTCGATGATCTGAGCCCCTCGCTCAACGTTGTAACGTGCCGCAGCAGCCATCATCGAGGGACTGGCGCCAGCAATCTGTACCGAAATTGGCGCAACCTCGCCCGCATGGTTGGCGCGGCGCCGGGTCTTGATGCTGCCATAGAGCAGGGAGTTCGAAGTGACCATCTCGGATACGGCCAGACCGGCACCCATGCGCTTGCAGAGCTGCCTGAAGGGGCGATCGGTAACGCCCGCCATCGGCGCGACGAACAACTGATTGCGAAGCGAAAAACCGAGAAATTCCATGCTGGTAAAGTGCCGATGGGCAAGGCAAGTTTCGGATTCTACCGCGATTGCTGCCGCGAAAACAGACACTTCTTGCCTCGGGCAGAAACGCCAAAAGGCTTCTGGCGTTCTTCTCAGAGCGGATCGCTTTTCCGACGTGGTTTTCTTGATGCTGGCTGTCAACCACTACTTGCAGAGAGCGTTACTCGCGGCATGGTTGGCACGACAATACTTCGACAGGAGAATAAAAATGGGTAGCCTAAGCAGCGAGTCTTTTGACCAGTTTCTCGAGTCACTCAAGCAGGCGGGCGTGGAAATCAGCAATGAATGCGAGTTGCGCGAGCGGCTGGCCGAAGCTCAGCGTTGGCGCTTTGCATTTGCTACTCTGGCCGCCAATGGCCGCCCATTGGGAATTCGTTTTCAGGATAGTAGTCGTGGCGTGAACGAGGCGGATATCCACCGGACTTTTGCCCGCTTCCAGTTCCCTGAAATCTTGCAGACCACCTTTGCGGCCAGCCTGCGGGTTGAGCACTGATCATCCGTCTCGCTAATGGCCGTGCCGCCGGCCTGTTGGCCCGACAGCCTGGTCCCTTTCGACAGACCGAAGTTCCCTCATCGTTGATGCTTGTTGAACGATGGTGGCCAGGTGAGTCATAATATCGGTATGAATGACTTACCTCCCCAGGATCCGCGCCGACGGCTCCGAGAACTTCTCGCCATACCTGAGCGCGATCGAACCGACGAACAATGGGATGAACTCATTGAGATCGAGATCACTCTTGCTCCGGGAAACCGTGAGTCCGAACGTCCTTTAGACCGGCAACCGGAGAAACGCCCAAGCACCTCAGGTCAGGTCCGACGTCCTGAGCAACGGAAGACCGGACCCCGGCCGGCTCCACAGAGGTCTGACCCGCGCCCATCTGCTGCCAGATCTGACCCCACGCTGGACGCTCAGACTGATGCGCGCCCGCCCGACCCGCGACCACCCAAGCGGCATGTGCGGCGGCCAAGGCGCCCACCCGAGACCCCAAACGAAGGCTGATTAGGACACATTCGCAACCCTTGGCAGAGTACGCTGCGACACCGCGTTAGCCGTTGTTCTCGATTTGCAGCCATAAGCACTGACCCTTGCTTGCTTGGTCTATGGCTGCCAGCAGCTGCTCGTGCAGAATGATTTCTTCCGGGCTGGCGCGCCTGATCAGCTGTGCCCGACATTGGCTGCCTGCGGGGGTGATTCCGGCAGTCTCGTTTCCATTCGCTTTGTCATCGCCAAGATCGATGATCAGACTTTCCTGACCGCGGGTCATTGCCAGATAGACTTCGGCAAGAATCTCGGCATCGAGCAAGGCCCCATGTAGTGTACGGTGCGAGTTGTCTATCCCATAGCGATCGCAAAGTGCGTTGAGGTTGTTCTTTTTGCCGGGGTGCAGATCCTTGGCCATGCGCAGGGTGTCGCATATGCCCGCGCAGACTTCTTCCACTGGCGCCATATTGAGCCGCGTCAATTCGGCATTCAGAAAACCGACGTCGAAGACTGCATTGTGAATGACGAGCTCAGCATCCCGCACAAAGCCGAGAAATTCCGCCGCAATATCTGCAAAGCGCGGTTTGTCGAGCAGAAACTCGCGGCTGATCCCGTGCACCGAGAGGGCGCCAGCATCGATATCTCTTTCCGGGTTCAAATAGCTGTGGAAGTGCCGATTGGTTAGACGCCGATTGCGCATCTCGACGCCAGCGATTTCGATGATGCGGTGCCCAAGCTTGTGCTCCAGGCCAGTCGTTTCAGTGTCCAGGAAGATCTGGCGCATGCTCGCTTTCCTTGCGGTTCATTTCGTTTTGCGGGTATGAGCCAGCTCGTCCATGGCGCGATTGGCCAGGGCATCGGCGCGTTCATTACCGCTGTGCCCGGCATGCCCCTTGACCCATGACCATCTGATCTGGTGCTGGCCAGTCAACTCATCCAGGCGCTGCCAGAGGTCTGCGTTCTTGACCGGCCTCTTGTCGGCGGTGCGCCAGCCATTGCGCTTCCAGTTGTGAATCCACTCGCTGATGCCTTTTTGCAGGTACTGCGAATCAGTATGCAGGTCGACTGTCGCCGGTCTCTTCAACGCTTCGAGGGCACGTATCGCAGCCATGAGTTCCATCCGGTTGTTGGTCGTGGCCACTTCGCTTCCCCAGAGTTCCTTCTCCCGATCACCGGCCTGCAGGAGTACGCCCCAGCCGCCAGGTCCAGGGTTGCCGCGACAGCCACCGTCGGCGTAGATGGTGACGATTCCTTCATCGCTCATGGGGTTTCCTTTTTACTGACGACGGATAAGGCCTTACGAGGAGACCGCTGCTGCTTCCAGCTCGGCAGTATCAGGCGCATGCCATGTACGCGCTTGATCGCGCGCAGCAGATAGACGCCGCCGGCAAAAGCCCACCAGCGAGCACCGGCGGTTTCCATGAAGTGCCAACGCTTAAGCCAGCGCGCATGCGTGCATGGCGGTGAATAGCAGCCAAAAGTACCCCGTTCGACCTCGAAGCCAAGCAGTTGCAGCCAGTCCTTGAGACGCCGCACCGAGAGGTAGTGGCCGTTCCACGGAAAATGGTCGGGGCAGTTCGGCAGACCACGGCGCAACCCCCAGATGGAAATCGGGTTGAAGCCGGTAATCAGGACTTCGCCTTCTGGAATCAGAACGCGCTCAACTTCGCGCAGAATCTGGTGCGGGTCCACATGAAACTCGAGGACATGCGGCATGACCACCAGATCGATGCTGTGCGCTGCGAAGGGAAGTTGCCGTAAATCACAGAAGACATCGACCCGGCCTGAATCGTCCGCCACCTGTCGGAGAGGGATACGGTTCTCGGCAAGCAAATCACGTTGAGGGAGACCCAACTGGATGGCGTTATAGCCAAAAAGGTCAGCGACGACGGCGTCGATCGTGGCTTGCTCCCAAGCCATGACATAGCGCCCTTGCGGGCTTTCCAGCCAGGTGTCGAGGCCAGGGATTGACATTTTCAGCAGTTCTTCCAGAATGGATCAATGTTCGACATTATTCGGATCCCGGCCTTCAAGGATAACTACATCTGGTTGTTGCGCAAGGGCGTGACAGCGGCTGTGGTTGACCCGGGCGATGCACGCCCCGTACTCGATGTGCTTGAGCAGGAGGGTTTGTCGCTGAGCGCCATTCTCATCACCCATCACCATGCTGACCATCAAGGCGGGGTTGCAGAACTGTTGGCGCATCATTCTGCCGAGGTATTTGGTCCAGCGGCGGAGTCGATTGCCAGCATCAGCAGACCCTTGCGTAGCGGCGATACGATCAGCATCGCACCCTGCGACATCGAATTTCAGGTGATCGCGGTGCCCGGACATACGCTTGGGCACATTGCGTATTATGGCTCAGGCTGCCTGTTTTGTGGTGATACCTTGTTTGCCGGCGGCTGTGGTCGTCTGTTCGAAGGGACCGCTGCACAGATGGCTGATTCGCTGGCCCGTCTGGCCGCGCTGCCTGAGGACACCGCGGTGTATTGCGCCCATGAGTACACGCAGGCGAATCTGCGCTTTGCGTTAGCGGTTGAGCCCGGGAATCGTCGGCTGCTAAGCCGTGTCGAAGAGGTTGCCGTCACTCGTGCCAGGGGTGGGGCGACGCTGCCGTCGACGATCGCAATCGAGAAGGCGACCAATCCCTTCCTGCGCTGCCGCGAACCGGAAGTGGCGGCTGCAGCCCGAGGCAGAGTCCCTGCGGCGCGCGATGAGGTGGCGGTGTTTGCTGCGCTACGTGAGTGGAAGAACAGTTTTTAAGGGTTCTTTCAGGGGTTTTCCTGGAGCGTGGCTAGCAGCCTGTCGGACT
>NZ_JDST02000034.1:0-15116 GCF_000584975.1 Candidatus Accumulibacter cognatus
TTGTTACCTATTTCAGTATACAAGCTTCCGGGTTTTAACCAGAGATTTCTGCCAATAGCCTGGCGATCATGCGCTCGGCCTGGCGCAGATAGCCGCCGCCAAACAGATTCAGGTGGTTGAGTACGTGGTAGAGGTTGTAGAGCGTCTTGCGCTGTTCGAAACCGTCGTCGAGTGGCCAGGCTTCGCGGTAGGCAGCGTAGAAGCTGTCCGGAAAGCCTCCGAACAGCTCGCTCATCGCCAGGTCGGCCTCGCGGTCGCCGAAATAGACCGCCGGATCGAATAATGCCAGCTTGCCCGAAGCGTCGGTGGCGGCGTTGCCATGCCACAGATCCCCATGCAGCAGACTCGGCTGCGGCTGATGATCGACGAACAGCGCCGCCAGTTTCTCGCTCAGGCGTTCGCCATCGCGGATCAGTTTGTCGTGCTGCGCGTGTCGCCTTGCCCGTTCGAGCTGCGGCAGCAGACGCTGGCGGGCGAAGAAGAATGGCCAGTTGCGATGCCATGTATTCGACTGTGGCGTACTGCCGATGAAATTGTCACGGTGCCAGCCATGTTGTGCGCCCTGGATGCGGTGCAAGGTCGCTAGCGCATGCCCGGCTGTCCGACCCTGTGTCCGTTCGCGCAAGGCTTGCAGGGGCAGGTATTCCAGCACCAGATAGGCTTGCCGGGCAGCGACGCCGTGCCCAACGATACGTGGCACCCGCACTGCCGGACAGCCGGCCAGCGCGCTCAGGCCGTCGGCTTCGGCGGCGAACATCTCGGCCAGACCAGCGTCGTTCAACTTGACGAAATAGCGCTGCCTGGCGTTCTCGACCAGGAGCGCGCGCGAGATCGAGCCTCCGCCGATGTCGCTGACAGAGTCGATGCCCGGCGACGATCCGCTGTCGCTGCCGATCACCTCGCTCAAGGCATTTTGCAGCGCGCTATCCAGATGGCAATAAAGCGAACTCATGATATCCTGGCTGACGCCGGTTGGCGCGGCCTATTGGACTCCCGCAGACTGTGGGCGTGGCGCCAGCACGACGCGGTTGCGTCCCTGTGCCTTGGCCGTATAAAGGGCCCGATCGGCGCGGCTGACGAACTCGGTGGCGGACTCGCCGGCAATATGGTCGGCGACCCCGATCGAGACCGAGATGTTGCCGATCATGGCTTCCTTTTTACCACTGCGCCGGACCCGGCTGGCAAAGACCGTCGCGCGCAGTGCCTCGGCCAGGCCGATGGCTCCGCCGCGAGGCGTTTGCGGCAGGATGACGGCGAACTCCTCGCCACCATAACGGGTCGCGGTATCCTTGCCCTTGACGTTTGCGCGCAGGATCTGGCCGACACTGCTCAGTACCTGATCACCGAAGACGTGTCCCAGGGTGTCGTTGAGCCGTTTGAAATGGTCCAGATCGATCATCAGCAGGCACGGCCCATGCGTCTCGGGAGTGACTTCCTTGAGGCAGGCGTCGAGTGCCAGATCAAAGCCCTTTCGATTGGTCAGTCCGGTCAGCGCATCGATCAGCGCTTCCTCACGGGCGCGGGCCACTTCCTGCCGCAGTTGCTGGACTTCGCGCCGGCTCTCCTCGAGTCGTGTCTGCAATACCCCGATCGCCGCCTGCATTTCCCGGGTACCGCGCAGGATGTCTTCAACACTGCTTGCCAACGACCCATGGCTAGTCGGCAGGTTCAGTGCATCGCTCCAGCTCGCCAGCGAACCGCCAAAGCGGGACGCCTGCTCGTCGGCGGTGGTCGCCGACTCCGAGATCTGCTCGACAATCTGGTTGACGCTGTCGCCGATGCGCGAGGCGGTTTGTGTATCGAAGTCGGCCACATGCCTGGCGTAGAGCGCATGGGTGGTGGCCTCGTTCAGTTGCCCGTCGCGTTCGATCTGCGCGTCCACCGCTGCCTTCAGCACCGGATTGGTGCCTGCCACGTACTCGTACCAGAGGGCATAGCTTGCCGGGTGCAAGCCGGCATCCTGCTGGCTCATGCGCTTGAGTGCGAGCCGCAGGTAATCTGCGCTTTGCGCGGTGCTGTGACGATACTTCATCGTGCCCTGGTCTCCTGGAATGGATTGCAGGCTCTGCCCGAGAGAGCCTGGCTTATTTTGCAGTATGGTCGCTAGGTGGTGTGATACTGCCACGACGCAAGAGGATTTCGACTTCGTCGGGCGGCAGCGGACGACTGAACAGATAGCCCTGTAGCTTCGTACATTTCGCCTGCTGAAGAAACTCGAATTGCTGGCGAGTTTCGACGCCTTCGGCAATCACCTCCAGACCCAGGTTGTGCGCCATGGCGATGATCGCGGTGGCGATCCCCGTATCGTTGGCGCTGTTGGGCAGTCCGCGAACGAAGCTCTGGTCGATCTTGAGCATGCCGATCGGGAAGCGCTTGATGTATGAAAGCGACGAGTAGCCGGTGCCGAAATCGTCGATCGCGAAATGCACGCCCAGCGCACGCAGGCGACACAGTCCCTGAACCTGCCTGGACTCCGGATCCATCAGGATGCTCTCGGTCAACTCCAGTTCGAGCTGCTCGGCGCGGATGCCGGTCTCGGAAATGATCGCCGCAACCCGGTCGAGGAAATGAGGTGAGCGCAACTGGCGTGCCGACACATTGACCGCCACCCTCGCGGTCAATACCCCGTGTAACTGCCATTCCATGATCTGGCGGCAGGCAGTATCGAGCACCCATTCCCCCATCGGCACGATCTGACCGCTTTCTTCGGCCACCGGGATGAACTGTGCCGGTGAGACCATCCCATGCTGCGGATGTTGCCAGCGAATCAGCGCTTCGATGCCGACGATCGTGCCGTCCGCGGCGCTCACCTGTGGTTGGTAGAGGAGGTGGAATTCGCCTTGTTCGAGACCCTTGCGAATATCGGTTTCGAGCGCCATGCGCGCCGTCGTCTGCGTCGTCAGGGACTGGTGATACAACTGCCAGTTGTTGCGTCCCTGATCCTTGGCGTGGTACATCGCCGTATCGGCGTGCTTGAGCAGCGTCGCGGCATCGTCACCGTCAGCGGGGAAGAGGGCGATGCCGATGCTCGAAGTGACAACGATTTCCTGGGTGCCGATCAGGAAAGGCTGTGCGAGCAGCGCCTGCAGTCGCGTCGCGACCATGCTGACGGTATGGGTCTCGTCGACATCGGGCAGGACGACGGTGAACTCGTCACCGCCCAGACGGGCAACGTGCAGACCGGATTCATCCAGCGCCGGCCGGGCGACGAAATCACCGGCGCGCAGCTTTTCCTTCATTCGCTCGGCGACGGCCTGCAGCAGGTAGTCGCCGGCACTGTGGCCGAGCGTATCGTTGATGCGCTTGAAGCCGTCGAGATCGAGGAACAGCAGCGCCAACTGGTGATGGTTTCGGCGCGCGCGCGCCAACTCATGGTCTAGGCGTTCGAGGAAGCTCTGGCGATTCGGCATGCCGGTCAGTGTGTCGAAGTAGGCCAGACGGCGGATTTTGTCCTCGTTGAGTTTCTGGGTAGTGATGTCACGCACCACGATCACCACCTTGTCCACCCCGTTTGGCGCGATGCGCGCTTCGTAATGGTGGCTGCTGCCGTCCGGCATCGGCAGCTTGTAGAGCACCGTTTGCAGATGGCCTCGCAAGAGCGCCAGTTCAATACCCTGCTGGATCGGTTTTGCCACCTCGGCTGGCAGGATTGCCGCCATGTTCTTGCCGAGCAACTCGCTGGCGGGAACGAAGGCCGTTGTGGCGTAGCCCTGCTTGTAATCGAGGTAGGTGCCTTGCCAGTCCATGACGAAGATCATGTCGGGAATCGCCCGCATGATCGCCGCCTGCTTTTCCTTGAGTTCGCTCAACTGGCGCGCCGCTTGCGCCGAGCGCAACACATAGCGTGCCCGATGTCCGAGGATCGGCCAGTTGATCGGCTTGGCGACGAAATCGTTGGCGCCTGACTCGTAGGCCCGGTTGATCGACGCCAGATCATCCATGCCGGTGACCACGATCACCGGCACCCGCGCCATGTCCCAGCGCTGGCGGAGGCGACGGCAGACTTCGAATCCATCGATGCCGGGCATCTCGACATCGAGCAGCAGCAGGTCCGGCGGTGGATCGTCCAGCATGTCGAGGGCCTGTTCGCCATCCGCGGCCTCGAGCACGTCGAATCCGAACTGGGCCAGCGTCTCCCGTTCCAGCATCCGCATCACATAATCATCGTCGACGATCAGCGCCGTTGGCAGTACGTGCTCTGCATTCGAGAGCATGGTCGATTCTCCGGGGGTTCGAGACGCGCAACGGGTGACATGACTGTGATCGGGCCGTCGGGTGGCAAGCAACGCAAAAGGATAGACCGAAGCTGTTCACATGGGAAGGGTTCAGCCAGAGAGGTCTGTCCTGAAAGATCGGGAAGTCGTTGCGTGTTCGTCCATCAGCGCCTGCAAGACGCGCAGCAGTTCCTGATCAGCGCTTTGCAGCAGGGACCTGGCGCCTTCGAGGGTGCCGCTGCAGCCGAGCATCTGCAGCACCTTGCACAATGCCGCCAGACGCTCGGCGCCGTCGTTGGCGCTGCTCGACTTCATCCCATGCGCCGCCTTGCGCAATGCATCAGCGTTGTCGGCATCGGTTGCCGAATGCATCCGTGCCAGGCGCGCCGGCGCATCGGCGAGGTAGGCGTCGATCACCTTGTTGACCAGCAGCGCGCCATTGGCCCCCGGTAATTGCCGGATGCTGTCGAGGGCGCGCGGATTGATGGCCGGTTCGGCATCGGCGGTCTCTGCCTGGCCGTACAGTGCTGGCGGTGGCACCGCTGCCGGGGTGGACGCCGCCGTCCCGGTGTCCGCACGCGGAAGCCAGCGCTCAAGCATCGACGACAAGCTCTGGGCGGTGCAGGGATTGCCCAGATATTCTTCCATGCCGGCGGTGAGACTACAGCGACAGAGGGTTGAAATGAATGCGCTTGATCTCGAGTTTGCTGACTTCGATCCTGAGAAGTCGAGAATGTCGTTGATCATGCCGAGCAGATGCTCACCGGACTGATCAACGGCGACAACGAAGCGCTGCTGCTGCGGGCTCAACGGGGTGCCGCGCAGCAGTTCGGGCAGGCCGAGAATGCCGTTCATTGGCGTGCTGATCTCGTGGCTATTAAGGAAGCCCTTAAATTCCTTCCATCCGCACGGCGCCTTCGGGCTCGTAGACAGTTACCAGGCCAACGAATTAAAGGGCCGGGTTAATAATGGTCGCCAGGAAATCGCTCTAGGCGCGGCTGGGGGCTTCAGTGGCCTCCTTGGCTACGCGCAAGCAACGCCACCTCGTGCTTTTCAACCTGGTCGATGGCCCGACTGACACTGGCGGCGATGCCGGTCACCAGTTGCTCCATGGTTACCTGCCCCGTGCCTTTCATCGTTTGAACAACACCCGGATCTTCATGGTGCCCAGCGCGCTAAGGGTGCCGCCAATCCGGGTGGGTTCGCCGCTGGCGCCGCCGGGCAAGACCAACAGTACCGCTACCCATGGGGCGCAATGCCTGCGTCTGCCGATGCCCATGCTGCGCTTGAGAGTAAGGCCAGGCATCAACGGACACGCAAGTGGCCGAGCGCCTGGTCGAGGTGCGCTGCCAGGTCACGCAAGGCCTGCGCCGACTGCGCCGTGCCCTGGGAGGCCGAGTAGCTGGCCTCGGCCATCTGGGCGATCTGCTCGACCCCCTGGGCAATCGTCTGGCTGGCGAGGCTCTGTTCCCGGATGGCGCCCGAGATGCTGCCGACCGTCGTGATGACCTCCTTGGTGCGGCCTTCGATCTCACCGATCGCCTGACCCGCCCGGTCGGCCAGGACGCCGCCCTGCTCGACCTGGGCGACGCCGTCTTCCATCTGGTGGACCGCAGCCTTTGCGCCATCCTGAATGTGGCCGATCATCTCGCTGATCGAGTGCGTGGAGGTCGCCGTCCTTTCGGCGAGCTTGCGCACTTCGTCGGCAACGACCGCAAAGCCGCGGCCCTGTTCCCCTGCCCGCGCAGCCTCGATGGCGGCGTTGAGGGCGAGCAGATTGGTCTGATCGGCGATCTCGCGGATCACTTGAACAACCGTCGAAATGTCCTGCGAGCGGCGTCCGAGTTCGCTCACCGTCGTCGACGCCTGGCGAACGAAACCGGTGATCTGGTTCATCGCCCCTACCGCCTGGTGAATCACCTCGGCGCCCTGGCTCGCTGCCTGCCCGGAGGAGACCGATAGCTCTTGCGCAGCGTGCGCATGCTCGGCCACCTGATCGATGCTGACGCTCATTTCTTCGACCGAAGCCGCCATACCGGTCGCCGCATCGCGCTGCACCTGCGCGCTGCCGCTGACCTTTTCGGCCGCCGTCACCAGCTCGAGCGACTGTTCGAGCATCGTTGCCGAGGCCTTGCGGACGCTGCCGACCGTTGTTTGCAGATTCTCCGACATCTTGCCGATGGCCTGTTTCAGACGGCCGACATCGTCGGCACTGTCGCCCGTCAGCCTGCCTGTCAGGTCGCCGGCAGCAATCCGGTCGGCTGCGAGGGCGATTTCCTGCAGCGGCCGCGTGACCCATTGCCGGGTCACCACGAAGCCGCTGAGCAGGGCGGCGGCGATGATCACCAGCGCCATCCAGGCGATGTCGCGGACGGCGGCGTCGGCGCCGCCACTGATTTCTTCGATGTAGCTGGTGGAAACGACCACCCAGTCCCAGGCCGGAAAGTGATCAAAAACCGCCACCTTTTCGCGCGCGCTGCTCTCGCCAGGATTTGCCCACTCGTAGCGGATGCTTCCGGACTTCTTGTCGACCATCTCGCGAACAAACTCGAAACCGAGGTTGTCCTTGGCTGCCAGCAGGTTGGCCCCTTCCTTGGCTGGGTGGAGGGTTGCGACACCTTTCTGCTTGCCGGCGTCGAGTGCGGCGACATAACCGGTACTGCCGATTTTGATCGCCAGGATGCTCTTCTTCAAAGCCTGCAGCCCTTCGGTGAATTCCAGTCCGACGAAAAGGGCGCCGATCACCTTGCCCGAGGCGTCGCGTACCGGGACATAGTGGGTCATGAAATCCCGGCCGAATAGCGTGGCCTTGCCGGTATAGGGTTTGCCCGCGAGCAGCGAGGGGCGTGCGGGGTGGTCGGTACCGAGCAGGGTTCCTGTCGCCCGCGCGCCGTCCTCCTTCTTCAATGAAGTGGCGGAGCGCAGGAAATCGTCCCCTTGGCGAATGAATATCGTCGCCACGGTTCCGGCTTTTGCCGTGAAGGTGTCGGTGAGGTCGAGGCGATCGTCGATCCGCGTTCCGCCATGCAGCAGTTGAGGCGCTGCGCCAGCCTCTACCAGTTCAAACGGCTTGTCGAAGCTGCCCGAGAACAGCCGGCCGCTGCGCTCGATGTCGTTGCGCAGGCTGCGGTCGTAGGTCTCGAACATCGACACGGCCAGGCGATTGATCTGTTTGAGGTCGTCGAGCGCCGTTTGGGTCAGTTGCTGGCGCAGATGCGAGGCAGTCCACCCTGTCGCGGCAAGAATGATCACCAACAGGACCAGACCCTGCACCAGATTGAGTTTCAGAGCGATGGCAAGATCGCGGAAGCGATGCGGCATTGGAGTTTCCTTTCCCTCGGCTTGGCAACGAGGCCAATATTGTAACGGCGGCCGAGGGCAGATCCTTGAGGTGAAAATGTCGGGCTACGCTACCCCAACGGTCATGACTATTCCAGACGCCCCGGATCATGAAAGTCATCAACGGTCAATTGAGCAGGGCCGGGATCTCATCCGCTGGCAGCGGACGGCTCAAGTGGTAGCCCTGGATTTCGTCACAATGATTGGCGCGCAGGAAGGTCTTTTGCGCTTCGCTTTCGACGCCCTCGGCGATCACGGTCAGCGACATGCTGTGCGCCATGGCGATGATCGCCAGCGTGATCGAAGCGTCCTCCTTGCCGACGACCAGGTCGTGCACAAAGGATTTGTCGATTTTCAACTGGTCGATGGGGAATTGCTTCAGATAATTGAGTGAGGAATAACCGGTGCCGAAATCGTCGATCGACAAGCGGACGCCGATCGCCTTGAGCGCATGCATGGTCATGATGCTGCCCTGTACGTCCTTCATCAGCAGGCTCTCGGTGATTTCGAGGTCAAGATAGCGGGGTTCCAGACCGGTTTCCTGCAGGATTCCCGCGATCATGCTCACCATGCCGGGACGCAGGAACTGGCGGGGCGACAGGTTTACCGCCATGCGCAGCGTCGGCCGGTGCTTCTGCTGCCAGGCTTTCGCCTGCTGGCAGGCGGTTCTGAGCACCCATTCGCCGATGCTTTCGATCAGCCCGGTTTCCTCCGCCAGGGGAATGAAGTCGAGCGGCGAGATCAGTCCGCGCTGGGGATGCCGCCAGCGCAACAGGGCCTCGACGCCGATGATGCGGTCCCGGCGCAGATCCATCTGCGGCTGGTAATGGATTTCCAGCTCCTGACGCGCCAGGGCATGGCGCAGGCCCTGTTCCATGTTCAGCCGTTCCAGGCTGCGCAGATGCATGTCGTGGGCGTAGAACTGGATGTTGTTGCGGCCGCTCTCCTTGGCGCGATACATCGCCGTGTCGGCGTTTCTCAGCAAGGTTTCGACATCGCCGCCATCCTTCGGGAACAGGCAGATGCCGATGCTGGCAGTGACGACACACTCATTGTTGCCAATCTGGAACGGCGTTTCGAGCATCCTCAACAGCTTGTGGGCGAAGTCCACGACCCGGTCTTCCTGACGCAAGTCCTCCAGCATGCAGATGAATTCGTCACCGCCGACGCGGACGATGGTGTCATCCCTGCGACCACAGAGCAGCAGCCGGTCGGCGACGGCCCGCAGCAGGGCATCACCGGCGCTGTGACCCAGACCCTCGTTGATCTTCTTGAACTGATCCAGATCGACGAACAACAGCGCCAGGCTCTGACCGCTCCGGCGTGCACGCGCGATGGCATGCTTGAGGCGGTCGCGCAGCAGGCCGAGGTTGGGCAGATGGGTCAGCGCGTCATGGTCGGCCTGATACCGCATCTGCTCGGTCAAACGGCGGGTTTCGGTGATGTTGCTGAAGGCGATGACGACTCCGACAACCCGCATCTGCCGGTCGTGGATCGGGGCCGCCGAAGCCCGGATGGCGTATTCCTCGCCGGCGTCGTTGCGCAGGATGGAGGGCTCGGGCAACCTGACCAATGCGCCTGCTTCGAGGCATAGGGCGACCAGATTGACCGAGCGGTAGCGCCCCTGCTCGTCGGCGACCTCGAACATGCTGCCCAGTTTCTGTCCGCGCAAAGCGCCTGGCTCAGCACCGAGCAGGCTTTCGGCGACCGGATTCAGGTATTGCACGGCCCCATGGGCGTCGGTGGTGATCACGGCATCACCGATCGAGTGCAGCGTGACCTGGGCACGTACCTCCTGCTCGAACAGCGAACGGATGAGCAGGAGCAGGCGTTGCCAGCTCCACAAGGGACAGCCCAGCCCCTGCACGAGCAGTGTCGCCGCCGGCGGGAACCAGAGTTGCCTGGTGTAGAGCAGGACGAAGCTGCTGATGAGGGTCAGCAGCAGCGACAGAACTGCCACGGGCAAGGTCCAGCGCGCCGGGCAAGCGCTATGGAGCAGCATCGGGAAGAACACCAGTACCCCGGTCAGCAGCAGCGTCCAGTGAGCAGGCAAAGCCTGGATGGTCAAGCTTTGCCGCAGCGCGTCGAGAACGTTGGCGTTGTATTCGACGCCCGGCATCAGCCGCGACAAACCGGAAACCGGTGTGGGCAGTGCATCCGCCATGCCGCTGGCCGTCGCACCGACCAGTACAAACTTGCCGCGGAAGCTTGCCGGCGGGAATTCCCCGTACAGGACGTCGCGGTAGGAAAAATGCTGAAAACGTCCCGGCGGGCCGACAAACGGAATCAGGATGCGATAATCGCGGTGCCAGGCGTCGGGTGACGGTGAAGCTGAAGCGGTGGGGCGCGCGCGCTCGCCGGGTAAGGCTCGCTCGGCAGCCGGGTCGCCCAGTTCGAGCATGGCCAGGGCCAGTGTTGGCCAGCGGGACGTTCCCAGGCCGGCCTTGAGGAATATGCTGCGGGCAATGCCGTCGAGGTCGAGTTCGACATCGACGTGGCCGATGCCGGCGGCTGCTGCCTGCAGCAGAGCGATCGGCAGGGTCTCCCGCAACTCCTCACCGAGGCGGTGCTGCTCATTGAGCAGCGGCAGGACGACGCGGCCGTTGGCCGCGAGGGCGCTGGCCAGTTCCGCATCGGCGCCGGGATCGGTGGTCTCGGGTTCCGCGAAGACGATATTCAGGCCGATGACCATCGCCTCGGCCGCAGAGAGCTGGCGGATCAGTTGCGCATGGATACGCCGCGACCACGGCCAGCGTCCGATTTCCCGCAGGCTTTGCTCGTCAATGGCCACAATCACGATGTCCTCGGCCGGCGCGCGCGACCACGCCATCCGGTTCCAGTCGTAGAGGAACAGGTCCCAGCGATACAGTAAGTTGCTGTCGCTCAGCAGCAGCGCGGCAGCCGTCAATAACAGCGAGACAAGGACCCGCCTGGACCAGACGGAACGGGCCTTGAACGTTGCAATCACGACATCAGGATCAAAAAATCAATACCAGCGCGAGCAGGACCACCAGTGCCGCCGGCCAGTAGTTGCGCGAGGGAAGTTCGATCCGCTGCACCGGACCATACGGTCCCACGTAACCGTCGGCCTCGATGGTGCGTACGCGCAGGTAATAGACGCCGGAATCCGGGCGCGGCAAGCTCACCTGCGCTTCCGATACCCGGCTTTCCAGTTCGAGAACCGTGAAATCGACATCCCTGGCCAGTTGAAAGTCGTATTGCAGGCCGGGCGCAGCCGTGCTCCAGCGGAAGGTCAGGCGGTCGGCGGCCAGTTCGGGGGGCTGCATCTGCGCTGCAGCCTGCAGCCGGAACGCTTGCGGGTCGCTGAACGGACCCTCTCGCCCGGTCGAGTCGCGGACAGCGACCCGCCAGAAGTACGGCCCGGGTTCGAGCGGCTGCTCGACGGTCAGGCGCGGTTGGCGATGATCGTCCTGCTTGAGCAGCGGGGTCAGGAAGCGTTCGTCGTTGGCCAACTGAAAGAGGTAGCTGGCGGCACCCTGCGGTTCCGACCACTCGAAGAGCAATGGTTTTTCGACCACGCCGCTCTGGTGGGGCGGACGGACGAGGAGCGGAGGTTCGGGGCGGGCGTGCAGACGGAAACGGTGTTCGGCGTCGTTTCCTTCAAGGCCCCTGGCGTCGATGCCGCGAATCCGGAGGACGTAATTCCCGTCCGGCAGGTCCGGCCCGCGTATGGCCGGGGTCGACGAGACGGCGTCGAACACGAGGAGGTCGAATTGTTCAGTGGGTGCGACCTGTGCGCGATACGCTGCCGCCTCCGGCACGGCCGGAAAACTCCAGCGGATCGGTACGCGCGAGACCAGCGGCGGCAACTCGCCGAGCGTCGGCGGTGGCAGCAGCGCCACCGGCATGAGCGGTGGCTTGCCGGTTTCGGCCAGGGTGCCGAAGCCTTTCGGAATCGATCGGGTCTTGCGGCCACCCTGCAACTCGACCAGTCCTTCGAGCACTTCCAGTCGCGATGTCGCTGTCGCGGGGTCCATGCCGATCCGGTAGCGCGTACCGCGCACGGCCGAATGGGCGGCGGGGGTCCAGATTTCGTAACGGTTGCCGGTGCTTGTCGTGCGCGGCGTCACCTCGCTATCGGCGCGACCCTTTTCCAGGCGGGCGCGGGTCTCGACGAACGGTGTCTGAGCACGCGCGTTAAGGATCGCCAGTCGCAGTTCGCTATCCGCCTGCAGCAACACCCGCGAGCCATCTGCGAATCTCAGGGTGACATTGCTGTCGGGCCCGGTATCCAGGATGTCGCCCTGATGCAGGACCAGTCCGGGATCGACGGCCACCCTTTTTCTGGTCGATGCGATCAGCGCCTGCACCTGCCCCTGTACCGCCAGGACCAGGGCCTTGGCCGGCAGACGCTTGAGCCAGGCGACCGGAATGCGCAGCTTCGTCCCTGGGGGCAGATGTTCGGGATCGGTCACTCCGTTGAGTGCCTGCAGCTTTGGCCAGTAGTCCACACCCGTCAGATAACGAGTCGAGACATTCCACAGATTGTCGCCAGGACGCACGGTATAGTGCCATTCCTGAGCCGGTGCGGCGGTCGCGAAAAGCAACGCCAGAAACAGCAGAAGTGCATGCATCGATCGTCTGGCCGAACCAAGCCGCGTGGCTGTGTGCGGGAGGGTGAGCATTTTGTTTTCCTTCGTGTTGCAATCGTGTGGCGATGTTCTCGATTCTCGATCCAGCGGCGCTATCCAGGCGTGATCATGTCGATGTGGGGTTTCGCTTGCCGGCGATGAAGTGTGCCGCGTAGCCGAATTCCCTTCCCTTTTGCCCATGCATTGTAGTCGATGCGGCCAGCAAAGCCCCTACTGTGACCGATCCTGGTCGTAGGCCGGGTTAGCCCGCAGGGTGTCACCCGATATTCGTTGGTCAGGATGTCGGGGGACGGGTGGGTACCGGCAAACAGGGGTTGAAACGGCCACCGTTCCGGAGGAGGGCCGCGAAGCGATCGGGGGGCAGCGGTGCTGAAAACAGGTAGCCCTGCTGGAGTCGACAGCCATGGGCGAGCAGAAAGCCGGCCTGCGCGTGCGTCTCGACGCCTTCGGCAACCACATGCATGCCGAACTGGCGACCGAGTTCGATGATCGACAGGGCGATCGCGGCATCCTTGCCGCCCTTGGTCACGTCAGCGACGAAAGAACGATCGATCTTGAGTTCGTCGAGCGGAAAGCGCTTCAGATAGCTCAGCGAGGAAAAGCCGGTGCCGAAGTCGTCGAGCGACAAGGCAAAACCCCTGGCTCGCAATTCGTTCAGACGGGTGATGGTATTGTCGGCATCGACCACCAGCAGCGACTCGGTCAGTTCGAGAATCAGTTGCTGTGGCAAGACGCCAGCGCATCGCACGGCGTCGCAGCACTTTTCGGTGATGTTCTCCTGCAGGAAGCTCGGGCTGGCCAGATTGATCGACAGGCGCAAGGGTTCGAGTCCGGCGTCGGTCCACTGTCGCAGGTGTCTGGCGGCGGTCGCCAGCACCCATTCGCCGAGGGCAACGATCAGCCCCGATTCCTCGGCCAGCGGAATGAACTGGCCCGGCCCGAGCAGCCCATGCTGCGGATGTTCCCAGCGCACCAGCGCCTCGGCGCCAGCGAGCCGGCCGCTGGCGGCGTCGACCTTGGGCTGGAAATACAGGCGCAAGGCGTTTTCGGCAATGGCCTGCCGCAATTCATTTTCCAGATGGAGTTTGCGGCTGGCCGCGGCGTTCATTTCCTCGTCGAAGAAGCGGCAGACCGATGGACCGGCCGCCTTGGCGACGTACAGCGCCTGTTCGGCGTGGCGCGACAAGGCTTCGACCGAATCGGCGTCGCGTGGAAAGACCGCGATGCCGACGCTGGCCGTCAGCACCACTTCGTGGTCGTCGACCGACAGCGGTCGGGCAATGACCTGCTGCAGACGCTCTGCGATCATCGCCGCCTGTTCGGGAACACGCACTTCGAGGATCAGCACGGTGAAGGCATCGCCGTCGATTCGCGAGACCATTTCGGCGGTACGCATCGGTGGATTCAGGGCCAGCAGGTCGGCCCCACGTACCGACACGCTCAGCCTTTTGGCGATCGCGCACAACAACTGGTCACCGACGGTGTCGCCAAGAGCGTCATTGACGCTCTTGAAGTGGTCGATATCGAGATGGAGAATCGCACATAGGCTCTTCTCGCGGCGCGCACGCTCGAGTTCGACCTCGGCCAGTTGGGCGAAGAACTGCCTGTTGGCCAGTCCGGTCAGGCCATCGTGCAAGGCCAGATGCTCGATCCGCTGCTGCGCCTCGACGCGTTCGCTGATGTCCTGGGTGAAGCCTTCAATCTTGACGATCTGGCCGCTACCATCACGAACCGCCTCTGCCTGTTCGAAAACTTCGCGCAACACTCCGTCCGGGCGACAAAAGCCGTAGGAGATCTGGTACGGCTGGCCGTCGATCATCAGCGCCTGGCGCGCTGCGTTCACGGCCGCGCGATCGCTCTCCCGCACCATGCTCAGAAAAAGCTCGACCGTTGCCGCGCCAGCCAGTTTCCAGTCGCTCCCGAAGAGCTGCCGCAGTTCATCCGAGCACGCGAAGCGCACATCGCTGAGCGACCATTCCCAACTGCCCATGCGCGCCAGACGCTGGGCATGTGCCAGACTCTGCTAGCTGCGCGTCACCTCTGCGATGGCATGACTGGCACGCAGGCCATAACGTACCCTTTGGGTCAGCAACAACCAGTTGATCGGTTTGGTGATGAAATCGGTGGCGCCGGAAAGGTAAGCCTGTTCGATCGAATCACTGTCGTTGAGGCCGGTCAGCATCACGATCGGCAACCACTTGCCGCGCTCTTGCTGCCGCAGGCGTTGGCAGACCGTGTAACCGTCGATCCCGGGCATCATCACGTCGAGCAGCAGCAGGTCAAAATCCTGCTCATCGAACATCTCCAGGGCCTGCTCACCGCAGTCGGCCTCGCTGACCTCGAATCCTGCGTGGCGCAGCGACTCGGAGGCGAGCATGCGGACCATCAGGTCGTCGTCGACAATCAGCAAGCGTCCGTGTGCAGGAATGTTTCTCATGTTGCCTTGGCCACTTCTGCAGCAGCGCGGTGCCGGGTCAGGGCGCTGGCGAAATCATCGTAGGCACCGCGCAGCGCTTGTGGCCAGTCGGTCCCCGGCAGCTCACCGGCGCGCAGGCGCATTTCCAGATCCCGGGCCTTTTCGGAGAGGGCCATCGCACCGACCGTCGCACTTGACGATTTCAGGGTATGCGCCGATCGCTGCAAGGCTTTGGCATCGCCCTGCTGCATCGCACTGTCGATGGCCGCAAGGAGCGTGGTGGCGTTACGGGTGAACATGTCGAGAACGCGGTCGGCAAACTCGGGGTTCGAGCCATCGGCGACCATCGGCAGCGATTGCACGATGCTGGGGTCGAAAGTCGGCGTGGCGTCGGCGTCGCTGTCGATGCTGTCCACGGTGTCTGCTGCACCGCTCGATCCGGCAGCGTCTGCCTGTGCATGCAGATGACGCGCCAGGATCGTCGTGAGTTGTGCCCTGTTGATCGGCTTGGCCAGATATACCGTGCGCGGTCAC
>NZ_JDST02000035.1:0-13008 GCF_000584975.1 Candidatus Accumulibacter cognatus
AACAAACGGGGCCACCTCTCCGCTCATCTTCCGGCCTCGGAATACCACGAGTTGGTCGGCATGCAGTTGGCTGATGGTCTGCGTGCACTTGGCCTTCGCGCAGGCAGCGTCCATGAAAGTCCGGGTGCCGAAGAAAGCATCAGCAAGCACAGTCTTGACGATGAAATCGGGGTGGTTTGTGCAAAACTCTTCGATTAGCGAGAGGGCCCTCTCGGCCTTGCCTGGATAGTCCGGATTGAGTGCAGGGGCCTTCGGCCGATCCGCCGCCTGGATGCCGGCTTTGATCAGGCGCGCATTCTCTTGACGCCAAGCGCGCTGCGCAGGGTCTGGCCGGTAAAAACGCACCCCCACCTGGAAAGTCGCTTGATCGGTAACCAGTATCAGAAATATCAGGCATTGGCCATTGAAATAGCCCGAAGTCTTTTTGTCGAACACCTGGTGTGCACCGTAAATGCACGTCGTGCTCTTGGCTCGGCGATGGTCGCTGTCGTCCGCCACGAGCACACCCTGCGGAAGCTTGTGCCAGCGTAGCAGCAGACTGACGCTCGCTTGAAGCAACCCGGACCACGGTAGTTTGGAACTGCGGAACATCCAGGACAGCGCGCCAACACGGTAGCTTCCCAGACCCGTTCGCTCAAAAGCCGCCCAGCACAGGCTGCCTGTCAGCAGCAGGCCCGTCAGGCAATAACTCAACCAACCCTGCTGCGTCTTCCCCAGGGAACGCCCAGCGTACCGTCGGTGCAGTTCATCTGAAAGCTCGCAGACATAATTGCTAGCGAATGGCAGGGCGTCGGAAAACATGGCAGCATCCTTGGGGGAGGATGGTCATGTTACCGAAGTCCTCTGCCGACAGCCGCAAATCACTCCGAAAGCGATAACTTGAAAGCTCTCGGGAAAGCAAGCGGAAAAAACTTGAACATCGAGTGACATGGAACTGTCGGCACATTGCAAACCCAGAGGTACAAAGAGGCATTGCTGCTTACTTGGAACAGGTTGGTTTGTTCCTTCCGTTTATCTGCACCCCGGAAGAACTTCTTGGAGAAGAAAATGTTGAATGACGAAATCGTCGATGAAGTACGAGCCATTCGAGATACCCACGCCGCCAAGTTTGGCTACGACCCGCGTGCAATTTATGAAGACCTGAAGAAATCAGAGGCTGAGCATATTGCGGCTGGGCACCCATTTGTGCCTCCACCGTCTGTACCCCCAGTGCCCAACTCTTCATTGCAGCGGACTCGCTTCGCTCGCCGCTGAATTTGGACGTTAGGCGTCGGAAAGCAGCAACGCCCGGGTCTTGAAGGCTTTCGCCAGCTTCGCGTCCGCTGTCACCAACTTCACGTCCAGGTACTCGGCGACAGAGACAAACTCGCAGTCGTAGGCTGAGCAGCCGCTTGCCTTTGCCAATCGAAGGACGTCCGAGGTTTCAGGGTCGTACTCCTCGGCGCCAATGAGATCCGCCGCGCGCCGGTGCAACGCGAGGGCATCGCTAACCTCGAGCCGCTTTGATCGCACATACGTCGCCAAGACATTCCGCAGTTCGCTTCGCCAGAGAAGGGGCGCAGCCCACTCTGGCTCGTCCAGCAAGAGTCGCTCTGCCGATTCCGTGTACTGCCCAGGGATCAGGAGATAGGCCAGAACGTTCGTATCGACAACGATCACGGCCGTCCCTGCTTCTTCAACGCATCGATCTCCGCATGGTCGAAGCCATCCTGTGGCAGCCTCGCCCGGATGGCTCGGATCGCTGCGAGGTGCTGCGCTGGAGTTGCCTTACGCGGCATCAGCACACTCTCCAGGCAGGCGATCACCTCGCTGTTCAAGCTTCGATGGTTAACATCGGCCGCTGACTTGAGTCTGGCATACAGATCGTCTGGAATGCCCTTTAGCGTAATGGTCGTTGGCATGGTTACCTCTACGTCAAAGGCACCATTATGCAACCGCTTCGGTGCCGCCGCAAGCCGACGCCCAACCCCTCGGTCGCAGAACCAATAGGGGACAGACCGTTCGCCGATATCGGTGGTATATCCAGCGGGTTGAAGTCCCGTGAAAGGAGTTGTCCGTACGCCTTTCCAGCACCGGGAAGCAGCGTTCGAGTCATCGGAGGTCGTCAGTTTCCCAGGGCAAAGCAGCAGTCCGCAACGCAAGTGAACCTGGACGTAGCCTCGTCACACTAACTGGAGAAGCCGACTCTCTGGTCTGAAGGGGAAGTCCGCTGGATGTCGCTGAAATAACGGAAGTGGCGGCATCGACTTCCGGGGTGGCAGGGGTGGCATGTTGTGGAGGAAATACCGTGCAGCATAATGGCCGCCCCGGTATGTAAGCAGTCACGGGAAGCCCCGCCGGATGGTGGACAGGCATCAACTGGGGACTCGCGAGAGTCGAACCGGGTTCGGCGGGGTGGCGGAGGGGTCCGTAGTACCGATGAAGCCGGGTAACGCCGGTGGAGGAAAGGGACCCTGGTTCAAGGCGACGCTTCTCGCGCGTCCCAGGATCGCCACAGCGATAGTTTACAGCGTGGGAGCCTTAAGTTTACAATTGGCCTCCCTTTGGTTCACAACCTAGGCAATGGCGAAACCCTCAAGATTCGAAGAGTTGGTCCGGACGGTCACCAGAGACGTTACCGAACACCCGCGCGACCTCACCCGGCACTACGCTGATCGGCTGGGCATATCCCGTGTCGCTGCGAACAAGTATATCCAGCGCCTTGAGCGGGAGGGTTGGATAGCTCGAAGCGGAGCTTCAACTCATCCTGTCTTCAGCCCCGGGTACAAGCGAAGGTTCGCGCGCCTGTACCCGCTCTCCGGTCTTGAAGAGCACATTGCCTGGGAAAGAGATTTCAGGCCGTACTTCAGCCTGACCCCAAACATTCATAGCATAGCGAGCCACGGTTTTACTGAAATGGTGAACAACGCCATTGACCACTCGGCGGGACAGTCGGTCTTTATCTGGACGAGTCAAGACGAGAGCACGCTCCGAATCATCATCTCAGACAATGGTGTCGGAATATTCGCGAAGATTACAGCGGCACTGGGCCTGCCCGACATGAGACAGGCGCTCTTTGAGTTGGCAAAGGGGAAACTGACTACGGACCCAAGCAGACACACGGGAGAAGGGGTCTTCTTCACCTCGAGGATGTTTGACTCTTTCGAGATCAGCGCAAACGGACTGCAATTCAATCACGACGCGAGTTCACCTCACGATTGGCTACGGGAAGCGCCGGGTGTCTTCCCCGATGGCACGGCGGTCTTCATGCGGATCGCACTGAACTCGAGTCGAACTGTGGCAGAAGTCTACTCCCAGTTCACCGATGCCCCGGAGGATTACGACTTTTCGAAGACCATTGTTCCGATGAAACTCGCACGATTTGGTGACGAACAATTAGTATCACGTTCACAAGCTAAAAGGCTGATTGCACGATTTGATCGCTTTCGGACGGTAATTCTTGACTTTGCGGACGTGCAGGAGATCGGGCAGGCTTTTGCGGACGAACTGTTTAGAGTATATGGAGGTTGTCATCGAGAAGTTGAACTACTTCCAAAGAACATGACCGAGCAAGTTGAGCGAATGTGGCTTCGTGCTGTCGCACCGCGAGGCGCTTAGCGGCGAGGCCTAAGGCCTTCGTCAGGGCCTCAGCATCCGACAATTTTGGCGGGAACCCTCGCTTGTGCGGATTCCCGCCGAACGACCGTGTTCAGAGCCTCGCAAACAAGGCAGTAGACCGTGACAATGAAGGTTTCGATGGGCATGGCCGACTCCGGTTTGTGAAAACCGGTAGGGCAGGACAAGCTCATTGAAAGTTGCACATCGCGTTACGCTAATAAAACGCCCGGTTTCGCCTCACTTTGCGGTCCACTGGACGCTGCGCGATAAAGCCGCGCAGCGCGAGCTATCCGCGTTGTTCGGACGGAGCGTTGATCTGGTGCCGCGTGCTGGCCTCAAACCGGTGTCCGAAGCCTGGACTCTCGTTGCCGAACCCGTGCTCTCAGCGTCATCGGGCAGCACGGGATATGTTCAGACGTGCAGCCGACCGCCCATCAGGTCCAGCCGACGCATGTCGGGCAGCTCGATGAGGTCGCGATCATGGCAGGCGATCACCGCCGTGGTCCGGGCCGTACAGAAGCCGCGCAGCAGGTCGATGGTTTGCCGCCGCGATTCGGCATCGAGATTGGCCGTCGGTTCGTCGAGCAGCAATATCTTCGGTTTCAGTACCCAGGCACGTGCCATGGCCACGCGCTGCCTTTCTCCTCCGGACAGCTTCTGCGGCGGTATTGCCAGAAGATGCGTCAGGCGTGCCCAGGCAATCGCTGCCGCGACCAGCCGTTGCCGTTCGTTCGCTTCGATGCCTCTGGCACGCAGCCCATAAGCGATATTTTCGGCGACACTGGTATGAAACAGGTAGGGTTGCTGATGCACGTAGATCACTTGCCGGCGCAGCCAGTCGGGATAGGGCCGCCAGTCGAAGCGCTGTTCCTGGTAGTGTCCGAACCCGCTGTCTGGTGCTTCGATGCCGGCCAGGATACGCAGCAGGGTGGACTTGCCGCTGCCGTTCTCACCGGTCAGGACGTAGCTTTCGCCAGCCAGTAGCGTCAGCTCATCGATCGAGAACAGGCGTCGTGCCGCGAACGATTTGGTCAGCGTGGACACCCCGAGCAGGCTCATCGCCGTGACTCTCCCTGAAAGAAGGCGAAAGCCGAATTGATTCCCAGGGCCACGACCAGGAGGACGATGCCCAGGGCAATGCCCTGCGCGAACTCGCCCTTGCTGGTTTCGAGCGCAATCGCCGTCGGGATGTTGCGCGTCACGCCGGCGATGTTGCCGCCCACCATCAGCGAGCAACCGATCTCCGAGACGACCCGGCCAAAAGCGCTGCAGACCGCTGCCATCAGCGCAAAGCGCACTTCGACGAGCATCGTCCAGGCGATGCGCGGAGCCGATGCGCCGAGCCCGACGGCGGTTTCGCGGGCGCGCGGATCGGCGCCCTGGATCGCGGAGAGCGAGAAGGCAATCAGCACCGGCAGGGCGATCAGTATCTGGCCAATGACCATCGCAGTCTGGGTAAACAGCAGTTGGAGCTGCCCCAGGACCCCCTGGCGGGAAAGCAGCAGGTACAGGATCAGACCGACAACCACGGTCGGCGACGCCAGCAGTCCCTGCGTCAGGACGATCAGTGGTCGTCGGCCTGGGAACTCCAGCGTTGCCAGCAGATAGCCGATGCCAATACCCAGGGGCATGGCGATCAGCATCGCGCGCAGCGTCACCGACAGCGAAACGCCGACGATCAGCCACAGCTCGGGATCGCCGGAAAACAGCAGGCGCAGCGCCGCTTCGCTGGCATCGAGAAGTCCCAGGGCGCTTACCTCGCCGGCGTGACGAAGAACAGCTGCTCGCCGTTCGGCCGGAAGGCACTGATCGCCGAGTGCCCGGCGGCACTGCTCAGCCACTCGATCAGCGCCATGGCACCGGCGAAATGGATCTCCGGGTACCTTTTCGGATTGACGGCGATGACGCCATACGGATTGAATAGGCGCGGGTCACCCTGGACGAGAATCGCGAGGCCGGTGCGGGTCTTGTAACTGGCGAAGGTGGCCCGGTCGGTCAGCGTGTAGGCCTGCATCTCGCCGGCCATGGTCAGCACCTCGCCCATTCCAAGCCCGGCCGAGACGTACCATGGCGCTCCCTTGGTGGCAATACCGAGCTGTTGCCAATAGCTTCTTTCCATCCGTTCGGTTCCCGAATCGTCACCGCGGGAAACGAAACGCGCCTGCCTGGCGGCGATCTGGCGAAAGGCCTCGAGTACCTCCCTGCCGCCGCGTAGTGTGGCCGGGTCGCTGGCAGGGCCAACGATGACGAAATCGTTGTACATCACATCGCGTCGATTCACTCCGTATCCGGCCGCGACGAAAGCCTCTTCGGCCTGGCGATCATGCACCAGCACGACATCGACGTCACCGTTCTCGGCCAGCTTGAGCGCCTTGCCGGTTCCGACCGAGATGATCTGCACCCTGATGCCCTGCTGCCATTCGAACTGCGGCAGGATGGCGCGCAGCAGACCGGAGTTGTCGGTGCTGGTGGTCGTTGCCAGACGCAGGTCGCGGGCCGCGAGGTGGGTGGAGAAGAAAGCAAGCAGCAGGACCATGGCGGTTGCCAAGTGACCACAGCGGAAGAAAGCAGCGCGGGCCATGCCTGATTTCCTGTAAGAATTCATCGATAGTTGCACAGCCCCTGTGAGGGGCTGAACGGTGGGCGGTACGTGGTTTTTGCGCAGTGCCCCTGTTGCCCAGGGAGAGCGATCATCAGCCGCAAGGGGTGTCGCATCCTGGTCGTTGCGGCCGCCGCCACGGGGTATGCGGGCAGCGCAATGTTGGCGGATCGTCATCGGCAAGCGCAAGTATGGCATGAACCGTGATCTCATCGGTACACCGGCAATCCTCCTTTCTCTCGGGATATACCGACGCTTGCCGCTGGGCTTCACTGGCCGCCCGATGCCTTGCAACGGACCCCTGGCAAGTCCGGACGGGATTTCGCCAGAGAGCCGACATTGCCGGGCACGCGCGGCATGCTGCGATGCGGTAAAATGCCGGCATGTTCTATCCTTTTTTACGTCGCTTTTTCTTCGCTCTCGACCCCGAAACCGCCCACCTTGTCGGGATGAGCGGCGTCGATTTCCTCAACGCCACGGGCGCGCGCTGTCTGCTTGCTGCCGCGGTGCCGCCGGACCCGCGGCAGGTGATGGGACTGGTTTTTCCCAACCCGGTCGGCCTGGCGGCGGGTCTCGACAAGAACGGCGAACATATCGATGCTCTGGCCGCCCTCGGTTTCGGTTTCATCGAGATCGGTACCGTGACCCCGCGTGCGCAGCCCGGCAATCCGAAGCCACGCCTGTTCCGCATTCCGGAGCGGCAGGCGATCATCAATCGCATGGGCTTCAACAACGATGGCGTCGAGAAGCTGCTGGCCAATGTCGCCCGTTCACGCTTCGCTCGTACCGGCGGAATTCTCGGAATCAATATCGGCAAGAACTTCGATACCCCGATCGAGAACGCCGCCGACGATTACCTGAGCTGTCTTGAGCGCGTTTATGGCGTCGCCAGTTATGTGACGGTCAACATTTCGAGTCCGAACACCAAGAACCTGCGCGAACTGCAGCAGGACACCGCGCTCGACGCGCTGCTCGGTCGGCTGAAAGGCGCCCAGTCGCGGCTCGCCGACCGCCATGGCCGATATGTGCCGCTGGCCCTGAAAATTGCTCCGGACCTCGAAGATTCGCAGATCCAGGCGATTGCCGACCTGTTGCGCCAGCACCGGATGGAGGGCGTCATCGCCACCAACACCACGCTCTCGCGGGCCGCTGTCGCCGGCCTGGCGAATGCCGAACAGGCAGGCGGTCTGTCCGGTGCGCCGCTGCGGGCGATGTCCACCGCGGTGGTGAAAAAACTGTCGCTCGCCCTGGCCGGTGAAGTGCCGATCATCGGCGTCGGCGGCATCCTGTGTGGTGCCGACGCGGCCGAGAAGATCGCTGCCGGTGCCAGCCTGGTGCAGTTCTATACGGGCTTCATCTACCGCGGCCCTGGGCTGGTTGGCGAGGTGGCCGCGGCGATCGCCGGCCAGCGCCGTGTTTGATTTTGCATGGCGTGGTTGGCAACGTGGTTGAATGGACACACTGGCCGGGGGATAATCGCGGCGCCCCGGACCCCGTTGCCTCCTGCCCAACGGTCGTCGCTGCTCAGACCCCCCGGATCATGAAAACCATGAACGTTTCCACCAACCCCGCCCATCTCCCACTCGCTGGCGATGGGGAGATTCGTCAGTCGCCAGCGCGACTTTCAGGGTAAGCGGAACATGACTCACTACCTGTTCATCATTGTCGGTGCCGTCCTCGTGAACAACGTCGTGCTGGTGAAAATCCTCGGGCTGTGCCCGTTCACGGGGGTTTCCAAGAAACTGGAGACGGCGTTCGGCATGGGCGCGGCGACCACTTTCGTGCTCACTGTGGCGACCGGTGCCAGCTACGTCATCGATCACTACCTATTGATGCCGTTCGGACTCGAATATCTGCGGACCCTTTCCTTCATCTTCACCATCGCCGCCATCGTGCAGCTCACCGAGATGGTGATCCAGAAGACCAGCCCCTTGCTGCACCAGGTGCTCGGCATTTATCTGCCGCTGATCACGACCAACTGTGCGGTACTCGGCGTCCCCTTGCTGAACGTTGCCAACAAGCATGACTTTGTCGAGTCCCTGCTTTTTGGTGCCGGCTGTGCCATTGGTTTCTCACTGGTTCTGGTGCTCTTTGCGGGTATCCGCGAACGCGTCGAAGGGGCCGATGTGCCGACCCATTTTCGGGGAACGGCGATTGCCATGGTGACCGCCGGCCTGATGAGCCTGGCGTTCATGGGCTTTGCCGGACTGGACAAGTATCAATGATCAGCACGCTGTTGATCATGGCGCTCGGTGCCCTCGTGCTCGGTGCCGCGCTTGGCTACGCGTCGATCAAATTCAAGGTCGAAGGCGATCCGCTGGTCGAGAAAATCGAAGCCATCCTGCCACAGACGCAGTGCGGCCAATGCGGTTATCCGGGGTGCAAACCTTACGCGGCGGCGATTTCAGCCGGTGAGGCCGACATCAACCTGTGCCCGCCGGGTGGCATGGACGGCGTGCGCAAGCTCGCCGATTTGCTCGGCCGCGAAGTCAAGCCGCTGGAAGTCGAGGAGAAGCCGAAACAGGTGGCGATCATCGACGAGACGACCTGTATCGGCTGTACCCTGTGCATCCAGGCCTGCCCGGTGGACGCCATCGTCGGCGCTGCCAAACAGATGCACACCATCATCGAACCGCTGTGTACCGGTTGCGAGTTGTGCATCAAACCCTGCCCGGTCGAGTGCATCCACATGCAGCCGATCACCGAGAATCTCGATAACTGGAAGTGGAAATACCCGGTGATCGAAATCAAGCGCGCCGCCTGAGTTGCCAGCAATGCTCCAGCACCTGTTCGGTTTCAAGGGCGGTGTCAAACCGCAGACCAACAAGGCCCCGTCTGTGCAGCAAGCGATCGGCCAGGCACCACTGCCGGAGCGTCTGTACGTGCCCTTGCACCAGAGCATCGGCGGTTCGCCGAACCCGCTCGTCGAGGCCGGCGAGCAGGTACTGAAAGGGCAATTGATCGGTGGTGCCGACGGCTGGATGTCGGCGGCCGTGCATGCACCGACTTCCGGCATCGTTCTGGCGATCGAGCAGCATGTGGCGGCGCACCCTTCGGGTCTGCCGACGCTGACCGTGGTCATCGCGCCGGATGGTCGTGACGAATGGATCGCGCGTACGCCGCTCGATTACCGGAGCCTGGCGCCCGAGCGCGTCCGCGAAGCGCTGCGCGATGCCGGCGTCGTCGGCCTTGGGGGCGCCGTCTTTCCGAGCCACGCCAAGCTCACCGCGGCCAGCTCCGTCGCCGTCGAACAACTGGTCATCAACGGGGCCGAGTGCGAACCCTTCATGACCTGCGACGATCTGCTGATGCGCGAGCGCGCCGAGGAAATCGTGCGCGGAAGCGCGATCTTTCGTGAGCTGCTGGCCGCCAGGCGAGTGCTGATCGGCATCGAGGACAACAAGCCGGAAGCCGTCGCGGCAATGCAGGCAGCGGTGCAGCGGCTGGGCGAGGATCATGAGGTGGTCGCCGTTCCCACCCGCTACCCTGCCGGCGGTGCCAAGCAACTGATCCGCGTCCTGACCGGCAAGGAAGTCCCGGCCAGCAAGCGCTCGACCGAACTCGGCGTGCAGTGCTTCAACGTCGCCACCGCCTATACCGCGTATCGGGCGCTGGCCTACGGCGAGCCCGTGATCTCGCGCATCGTCACGCTGACCGGCAACGTCCTGCAGCCACGCAACTGGGAAGTTCGGCTCGGGACGCCGCTACGCAATCTGGTTGCGCTTGGCCAGCCGAAAGCCGACACCAGCAGTTACCTGATGGGGGGGCCGATGATGGGCTTCGAGATCCCGGACCTCGCTGCGCCGGTGATCAAGGCCACCAACTGTGTCATCGCCGGTTCGCCGACGCTGTTTCCGCCGCGTCCGCCCGAGATGCCGTGCATCCGTTGCGGCGCCTGTGCCGAAGTCTGTCCGCACGAACTGCAACCATTCGAGTTGTACTGGTTCGCGCGCGCCAGGAACTTCGGCAAGACGCAGGAGTATCATCTCTTCGACTGTATCGAATGTGGCTGCTGCAGCTATGTCTGCCCGTCGCACATTCCGCTGGTGCAGTACTTTCGTTTTGCCAAGAGTGAAATCTGGTCGCGCGAGCGCGAGAAACAGGCTGCCGAAGCTGCCAAGGCCCGCTTCGAACTGCGCAATGCACGGGCCGAGCGGGAACAGGCCGAGAAGGCCGAACGCCTGGCCCGGGCCGCCACTACCAGGAGCAGCGAACGCAAGCCGGCCAGCGTCGCGGCGAGCCCGCCGGTCGCGGTCTCGGAACCGGGCGTTGCCAGTGCCGTTGCCAGCGAGCCGGCCATTGCCCCCACTCCGGTCGATGCCGATGCGCTGAAGAAAGCGACCATCGTCGCGGCGATGGAACGTGCCCGCGCCCAGCGCGCTGCCGTACAGCCGAGAAATACCGAACAACTCACTCCTCAGCAGCAGCGCGAAATCGCCGCCATCGAGGCGCGCCGCGCCAACCTGCAGGCCGAGTCGCCGCCGGACGCAGGAAACCAACCGCGGCGGGCAGCGGAATGATGGTGTTCTCGACGCCCCCTTATGTGCTCGGGCAAGGCAGCGTGCGGCGGGTGATGCTGCAGGTGCTGATCGGCCTGTTGCCAGGCATTGCCGCTTATATCTGGCTACTCGGCGCGAGCATCGTCTTGCAGTTGTTGATCGCCACGGTCGCCGCGCTGGCTGGAGAAGCGCTGATGCTCTGGCTGCGCGGCAAGCCGCAAGGCCTGTTCTTGAGCGATGGCAGTGCGGTCGTCACCGCCTGGCTGATTGCCCTGGCCTTTCCGCCGCTGGCGCCGTGGTGGTTGATCGTCGGCGGCACGCTGTTCGCGATCGTCGTTGCCAAGCACCTCTACGGCGGGCTCGGTCAGAATCCTTTCAATCCGGCGATGATCGCCTTTGCCGTGTGCATCGTTTCGTTTCCGGCCCTGATGTCGCAATGGCCGGCACTCGGCCTCAAACTGACCCTGGTCGAGCAGCTCAAGTTGATTGCCGGTCTCATCCCGCGCATCGACGTGATGAGTGGAGCAACTCCGCTTGACGCGCTCAAGACGGCTCTGAAACTCGGCGAGGGCACGGTCGACGTGCCGACCCTTCTGGCGACGCAGGAGGTTTTCGGGAACTTCGCCGGGCGTGGCTGGGAATGGGTCTCGGTCGGCTATCTCGTCGGCGGTCTGTGGCTGTGGCAGAAGAAGATCATCAGCTGGCAGGCGCCGCTCGGTTTCCTCGGCAGCCTGTTTTTGCTGGCCGCTGTGCTCTGGATCTGGAGCCCGCAGCAGTTCGCCAATCCGTTCTTCCACCTGTTCTCCGGCGGCAGCATGCTGGGTGCCTTCTTCATCGTCACCGATCCGGTTTCCGGGTCGACGACCAGCCGGGGCAAACTGATCTTCGGCTTTGCCGCCGGTGTGCTGGCCTACCTCATCCGCGTTTTCGGCGGCTACCCTGACGGCATCGCCTTTGCCGTGCTGCTGATGAATCTCTGTGTGCCACTGATCGACATGTACACACAGCCACCGATCTTCGGGATGAAGAACGAGCGATGAAACTTCTGCACAGGACACCCAGTGCGACCAGGATGGCGATGCGCACGGCGGTCATCCTGCTGATCTTCGTGGTGGTGTTCACCAGCCTGCTGGCAGCCGTTTTCCTGTGGACCCGGCCGGCGATCGAGGCCGCCGCCGCCGAGGAAAAAATGAAGCTGATCAGCGAGGTGCTGCCGCGCGAACTCTACGATAACGACTTGCTGAGCGACCGTTTACAACTGCCGCCCGACCCCGCACTGGGTGCCGACGAGGCGTCGACTGCCTACCTGGCACGGCGGGCTGGTCAGGCCAGTGCGCTGGTCTTCGAAGCGGTGGCTCCCGATGGTTATTCCGGAAAGATCCGCCTGTTGATCGCCGTCACCGCCGACGGCACGCTGCTCGGCGTGCGCGTGACCCAACACAAGGAGACACCGGGCCTGGGCGACTACATCGACCCAAGGAAGGACCGGAACAAGGAGCATCCGTGGATCCGTCAGTTCGACGGCCTCTCGTTGGCAACGGTCGCCGACCGCGAGTGGCGGGTCAAAAAGGACAGCGGACGTTTCGACTCGATTGTCGGGGCAACGATCACGCCACGCGCCGTGATCAAGGCGGTGCACAAGGCCTTACACTACGTTGCCGAGAATCGCCGGCAACTCTTTGCCACAGGAGGAGGGAAATGATCAGTCGCGAGGAATTCCGCCAGATCGGTGCCAACGGCGTCTGGCACCAGAATACCAGCCTGGTGCAGATCCTGGGCCTCTGTCCGCTGCTCGCCGTGACCACCAATCTGGTCAACGGCGTGATGCTGTCGCTGGCGACGATCATCGTCATGGCCATCGCCAACGTCGCCGTGGCATCGCTGCGCAACCTGATCCCGCACGAGATTCGCATCCCGGTCTTCATTCTGATCGTCGCAGCGCTGGTGACCGTGGTCGATCTGCTGTTCAACGCCCAACTGCATGAGTTGTACCTGGTTCTTGGCATCTTCATTCCCCTGATCGTCACCAACTGCATCGTGCTGGCGCGTGTCGAAGCCTTCGCCAACAAGAACCCGCCGCTGCAGGCGGCATTCGACGGCGTCTGCATGGGCATCGGCATGCTGTGGACGCTGGCGCTGCTCGGCGGACTGCGCGAGCTGATCGGCGGCGGTACGCTGCTGGCCGGGATCGACATGGTTTTTCCGGGGCTGCAACCCCTGCAGTTGCTGCCGGCTGACTATCCCGGTTTCCTGCTGGCGTTGCTGCCGCCTGGCGCCTTCATCCTGCTCGGCTGTCTGATTGCCTGGAAAAAC
>NZ_JDST02000036.1:0-15795 GCF_000584975.1 Candidatus Accumulibacter cognatus
TAGGAAATCCAACGGCACCGACGAGAGTATGTGAGTCTTCATAGCGCTGTCGGCTCTCGGATCGGTGCCTCTGGAAGTCGTTTGCGACCGGGCCATGGTATGGCGCAGTGGGATGCACTGGTGGCGCGCTGGCACCCGCTGGGTTTCCAGGGTGCCTTCGGTTACCGGTTGCGCGACTTCATCACCACAGGCGTCACCACCGGCGGCCGACAGCTCGGCTGTCTCCTGTTGTCCGGTGCTGTGCGGGCTGTAGGCGTGCGCGACGGCTTGATCGGCTGGACGGTTTGGGTCCGCCACGAGAATCTGCCACAGATACTCAACAACCGCAGCTTCCTGTCTTCCCGCATGTCCGGGTGCCGCCTCTGGCCAGTCATGTGCTCATGAGCAAACCCTGCCGTCGCCCAAGGTGGGCCGACATCCACAGCACTTCAGCAGAGTCCATGACATCGAATATGCTGATGGTTCGAACGGTCATTGCCAGCTCAAGCTGCACGTGGTCGTCTGTGTGAATAGCTGGCAACGAGTCGACCAACATACAGTAATCGTCAACGAAACGGCGTACCAAGCCTGCCTCTCCAGCCAGCCGATCAGCCGCGAGAGTTTTCGCAACAAGGTTGCATTAAGCAGCCGAATGCGGCAAGATTTGTATTTCGCCATCACTTTCGACCAGAAATTTTCCCTGCCGACTACGCTGTCTGATGTCTACCCCACTCCGTTCAGCCCAATCGGCAGGCGTCCTGAAGCTTGATCCGGTGCTCTGCAGCAGCACCGCCGTCCGCTTGCTGTGGGCCATCGCCGCGCTGCTGCTGCTGTGGACGACCGTCCTCTGGGCACTCGATTGAACGCTGCGGGATCACCATGTCTGCGCCCGCCCTTGCAGGCTGAGGCGCTGCTCTACTTTGACAACCTGACGCTCGGCTACAACCGACATCCAGCCGTGCACCACCTGCGCGGTGAAGTCGCCACCGGCAGTCTGCTGGCCATCGTAGGCCCCAACGGCGCCGGCAAATCGACGCTGCTCAAGGGTATCGCCGGCGAACTGCGACCCCTGCAGGGGAAGATCGTCCTGAACGGCCTGCGGCGCCGGCAGATTGCCTACCTGACGCAGCAGGCGACGCTTGACACGAGCTTCCCGATCGTCGTTCATGACTTTGTGGCGATGGGTCTGTGGCGCGAAATCGGTGCTTTTGCCGGCCTCAACCGCGCTCGCCGCGGGCGCATTGAAGCGGCGATCGATGGTGTCGGCCTGGGTGGACTCGAAGGGCGCCCGATTGGCTCGCTCTCTGGCGGCCAGTTGCAGCGTGCGCTGTTTGCCAGGGTTCTGCTCCAGGATGCGCCGCTGGTGCTGCTCGACGAACCCTATGGGGCAATCGACGTGGCCAGCGTGCATGACCTGGCGGCGCTGGTACGCCGCTGGCACGGTGAAGGACGAACGGTGATCTCCGTTCTGCACGATCTCGAGCATGTTCGCCAGGAGTATCCGGAGACACTATTGCTCGCTCGTGAAGTCGTCGCGCGCGGTGACACCGCGAGCGTACTCAGCGAGGCAAACCTCTTGCGCGCTCACCAACTCGCCGAAGGCCACCGTGAAGGCCAGACCACGGCGATCTGTCACAGCAACCGGATGGGCACATGACCGAAACGTTCGCGTCGCTGCCGCTGTTCTCACCATTCATAGAGTTCAGCTTCATGCGCCGGGCACTGGCCGGTTGCCTGGCACTGTCGCTCGGTGCAACGCCAGTCGGTGTCTTCCTGATGTTGCGCCGCATGAGTCTCGCTGGTGATGCGATGTCGCACGCGGTCCTGCCGGGCGCGGCCATTGGCTATCTGATTGCCGGACTTTCACTCCCTGCGATGACTCTCGGCGGCCTCATCGCAGGCCTGGCGGTGGCGGTGTTTGCCGGTGGCGTGGCGCGCAATACGGTGATCAAGGAGGATGCCAGCCTGGCGACCTTCTACCTGCTCTCGCTTTCCACCGGTGTGTTGATCATCTCGCTGCGCGGCAGTAGCGTGGATCTGTTACATGTCCTCTTCGGCAGCGTGCTCGCGCTCGACGACGCAGCGCTGTACCTGCTCGCCAGTTTCGCCTCGCTATCGGTGGTCGCGCTCGCGATCGGGCTGCGTCTGTTCGCCCTCGAAGGCTGCGATCCGGCTTTCCTGGCGCGCATCAGCCGCCTCGCACCGGTCGCCCACTACGGTTTCATGATCCTGCTGGTGCTCAACCTGGTGGCCGGTTTCCACGCCCTCGGCACGTTGATGGCGGTCGGCATCATGATCCTGCCGGCGGCCACGGCACGCCTGTGGGTGGGTACCCTTGGCCCACTGCTGCTGATCGCCGTGCTGACGGCTTTTTTCGGGTCACTGATCGGCCTGCTGCTGTCGTACTACGTCAACCTACCGGCCGGACCGGCCATCGTGCTGACGCTTGGCGCCCTCTACCTGCTGTCGATGGGAGTCGGCCGGCTCGGGCCGCTGGCCAGCCGCTGGCGGCCGAATTGGCATTTCGAACGCTGAACCCTGATGAGAAATCCAATCATGCACATGATTCTTCTGAGCGCGCCTTTCCGACTCGCGGCAATATGGCTGCTGGCCATCGCCAGTCTGGGGCCAACCGGCCGGACGGTGGCTGGCGAAGCACTTCCGGTGGTCGCCAGCTTCAGCATTCTCGGCGATCTGACGCAGCAGGTCGGCGGCGACCGCGTGCAGGTGTACACCCTGGTCGGCCCTGGTGCCGATGCGCATGTCTACCAACCGACACCCAGCGACGCCAGGACGCTTTCCCGGGCGCGACTGGTGATCGTCAATGGGCTTGGTTTCGAAGGCTGGATCGGCCGCCTGATCAAGTCATCCGGCTATCCCGGTCCGCTGGTCGTCGCCAGCCAGGGAGTCCATGCGTTGCGCCAGCCGCGGGCGCATGCCGGCAAGCATGCTGACCCTCACCAGCATCCCGGCGACCTCGATCCGCATGCCTGGCAGGACCTCGCCAACGCTCGCCGTTACATCGCCAACATCGCTGCCGCACTCGGCGAGGCGGACCCGGCAAACCGCAGCGTCTATCAGGCCAATGCGGCCCGCCTGGACCAGGCGATGGCGACTCTCGACGGCGAAATCCGCGCCACCTTCAGCGCCCTGCCGGCGGAAAGGCGCAAAGTCGTCAGTTCACATGACGCTTTCGCCTACTTCGGCCGCGCCTACGGGATCCGCTTCATCGCTCCGGTTGGCGTCAGCACCGACGCCGAGCCTTCGGCCGGCGAGGTCGGCGCGATCATCCGGCAGATCCGCCAGGAAAAGATCAGGGCGATGTTCGTCGAAAACATCACCGACCCGCGCCTGCTCGAACGTATCAGCCGCGAATCGGGTGCGCGCATCGGCGGCACGCTGTACTCCGACTCGCTGGCGAAACCCGGTAGCGCAGCCGACAGCTATCTCGGCATGATGCGGCAGAACGCGAAGACGCTGGCGGCGGCACTGACTGACTGAGGGCCTGGAAGGAAATTCAGCCCCCCAACAATGTGCAGGATGATGTCGCGCAGCATCGATCCCTACGGCGCGCCCAGCACGCGGCGCGGCTGCAACCTGCCTTCGCCATCGAGTTCGCCGAGACCGAGAAGTCGGTTTCCGGAATAGACTCGGCATCGCCCTGGCGAACCGACGATGCAGACTGGATTACCATGGACAAAACGCCGACCTGCCGCATCGTCCAGATCAACTGCCGGCAGGCTCTTCAGCAGTGTGTCCGGCGGTAGCAGCCAGCCTGCACGGGCTTCTTCGGCCAGCGCGGCCAGTTGGTCGAGCGTTACCGCATCGGCAATTCGCAACGGGCCGACGGCGACCCGACGCAGGACCGTCAGATGCGCGCCGCAAGCGAGCACCGTGCCGAGATCCTCGGCCAGGCTGCGAATATAGGTGCCCTTGCTGCAGGCGACCCGTAGACGACAGCGGTCCTGCGAGAAATCGAGCAGCCACAGTTCGTGGATCGTTACCGCGCGTGCCTCGCGCTCGACTTCAATCCCCTGCCGGGCCAGTTCATAGAGCGGTCGGCCGTCGCGCTTGAGCGCCGAGTACATCGGTGGGATCTGGAGAATCGGACCGCGGAAACGGCTCAGCGCGGCTTCGAGTTCGGCGCGCCCGAAGGTTACCGGAGACTGCATCACGACCGTACCGTCGGCATCGCCGGTATCGGTCCGGATACCGAACAGGAGTTCCGCTTCGTAGATCTTGTCGGCAGCCAGCAGATCGACCGAGAATTTGGTCGCTTCGCCGAAACAGAGCGGCAGCAGCCCGCTGGCCATGGGATCGAGCGTGCCGGAGTGCCCGGCCTTGGCTGCCGAAAAAAGCCGCCTGGCCGCTTGCAGCGCCGAGTTCGAGGACATCCCGGTCGGCTTGTCAAGGAGCAACACACCGTCGACACGGCGCCAGCTCTTCCTAACGTTCATGACTTTGCAAGACACCCCCGCTGATGATGGAAGTCATGACCGTTTTCCTCTCCCCAATCCCTCGCGCGAGGGGGTGGGGAGTTTCGTGAGTCGCTGACGCGACTTTCAGGGTAAGCCCAACTCAGGCCTGGTCTGGTTCTTCGCTTTGATCCGAGATCGCCGCCGCCTCGCTGATCAGTTTCGAGATCTGTGCGCCACGCTCCAGCGAGTCGTCGAAAACGAAATGCAGTTGCGGGATCATGTGAATGCTGATGCGCCTGCCCAGCACGCTGCGCAGAAACCCGGAGGCCTGCTGCAGACCGGCCTGCACCGAGTCGAGCGTGTCGCTTCCCGCCATGCTGCTGAAGTACACCTTGGCATGCGCGTAGTCCGGACTGACCTCGACCTCGGTAAGGCTGATCATGCCGACGCGGGGATCCTTGAGTTCGCTCCTGATTACCTCGGCAAGCTCGCGCCGGATCTGTTCAGAAACCCGGTCGCGCCGTGAAAATCCCTTGTTCGAAGGCACTTAGAGAGTCCTCGCGACTTCCGTGACGTCGTACACTTCGAGTTGGTCGCCTTCCTCGTAGGCACTGAAGTTCTTCAGCGAAAGACCACATTCGAAGCCCGACCGCACTTCCTTGACGTCATCCTTGAATCGCTTCAGCGACTCGATCTCGCCATCCCATACAACGATATGGTTGCGCAGCAGGCGCGCGCGCGAACTGCGCTTGATGATGCCTTCGAGTACATAACAACCAGCGATGGTGCCGATCCGGGTGGCGCGGAAGACCTGTCTGATCTCGACCAGGCCGGTGACATCTTCGCGCTTCTCGGGTGAAAGCATTCCCGACAGTGCAGCCTTCACTTCGTCCACCGCATCATAGATGATGTTGTAGTAGCGAATATCGACCCCGGCAGCTTCGGCTGCCTTGCGTGCGCCAGCGTCGGCACGCGCGTTGAAGCCGATGATGACCGCTTTCGAGGCCTGTGCAAGGTGCACGTCGGACTCACTGATCGCGCCCACCGCAGCATGGATGACGTTGACCTTGACTTCACCGGTCGAAAGTTTCTGCAAGGACTGCACCAGCGCTTCCTGAGAACCCTGAACGTCGGCCTTGATGATCAGCGCCAGTACCTTGGCCTCGGCCTCGGTCATCTGCTCGAGAATGCTCTCGAGATTGGCTGCCTGCTTCGTCGCCAGCTTGACGTCTCGGTACTTGCCTTGGCGGAACAGGGCAATCTCGCGCGCCTTGCGTTCATCAGCGAGCACCACGGCCTCCTGTCCAGCCGCGGGCACATCGGAAAGGCCAAGGATCTCGACTGGAATCGAAGGTCCGGCTTCCTTGATCACCTTGCCGTTTTCGTCGAGCATCGCCCTTACCCGACCAAACACCTGACCGGCGAGCAGGATGTCGCCCTGGCGAAGCGTTCCCGAAAGGACCAGCATCGTCGCCACGGGCCCGCGTCCGCGGTCGAGGCGCGCCTCGATGATCAGGCCCTTGGCCGGCGCATCCCTGGGCGCTTTCAGTTCCAGCACTTCCGCCTGCAGCAGGACATTCTCGAGAAGTTCGTCGATACCGGCACCGGTCTTCGCCGAAACCAGCACGAAAGGTGCATCACCGCCGTACTCTTCGGGCACCACCTGTTCGGTGACCAGTTCCTGTTTCACCCGATCGGGCTGAGCACCCGGCTTGTCGATCTTGTTCACTGCCACGACAATCGGCACTGCCGCCGCCTTGGCGTGGTGAATCGCCTCCCTGGTCTGCGGCATCACCCCGTCATCGGCAGCGACCACCAGAATCACCAGGTCGGTCGCCTTGGCGCCGCGTGCACGCATCGCCGTGAATGCCTCGTGACCCGGCGTGTCGAGAAAAGTCACCATGCCCCGGTCGGTCTGCACATGATAGGCGCCAATGTGCTGGGTGATGCCGCCTGCCTCGCCACTCGCCACACGCGTACGGCGAATGTAGTCGAGCAGCGAGGTCTTGCCGTGATCGACGTGTCCCATCACCGTCACTACTGGTGCGCGCTGCTCGTGCAATACATCCTTCTGTTCGACATCGCTGTCGTCAAGGAAGGCATCGGGGTCGTCAAGCTTCGCAGCGAATGCCTTGTGGCCCATCTCCTCGACGATGATCATCGCCGTTTCCTGATCCAGCACCTGGTTGATGGTCACCATCGAACCCATCTTCATCAGGGACTTGATCACTTCGGTCGCCTTGACAGCCATCTTGTGCGCCAATTCAGCGACGGAGATCGTTTCCGGGACATAGACCTGGTGAACCACCGGCTCGATGGGCAACTGGAAAGAGTGCTGCTCTTCTTCGTCGCTCACGCCGCGGGCAATTCGCTTGCCGTGTTTATTGTCCCGCCAACCCGTGCCACCGGTGGCGCCGCGTGTCTTGAGACCGGGACGCTTGTTGGCGCCTTCGTTTTTCCATTGTCCCTTCTTGTCGGCGACCTTCTTTTCGGGCGCCTTCTTCTCGGCCACCTTCTTGTCTGCCGACGCCGGTTTGGCCGCCGGCTTGTGCAGCGTCTTGTCTTCTGCAGGCCGCTCACTCGCGGTCTGAGCGGCAACCTGTTTGGCCACCCCGGCAGCCTTGGCCGCGACCGCCTTGTTTTCTGCATCCTGCTTCAGGCGAACGAGGTCGGCACTGCGTTGCTGCTTGCTTTTGAACTCGGCTTCCTGACGAGCACGCAACTCGGCGTTACGCCGCTCTTCTTCGGCGCGCAGGCGCTGCTGCTCCTCGCCGATGATCGAAGCACGCGTCACCACTTTCTTGGCACTCACCTTGGTGTCGGCCACCACCGGTGCTTCCGTTTTTGCCTCGACGACCGCCGCAGAAGGCGTTTCGGCGGCGGGCTTGGGTTTCGCTTTGGGCGGCGACGCTCCTGCCTTCACGGGGGGGAGCACTGGTTCTACTTTCACGGCAATCGGCGGTGCGGATTTGTTGACCTTGGCTTCGACGACGGGCTCGGCTTTTGCTGCGACAACCGGCTCGATTTTCTCGGCTTTCACCTCGACCGGCGGTGCCGGTCGGGCTTCAACGACCTCCCCGGCCGCGGTGGTTGGCAAGACCGGCGGCACCGGTAATTCGGCGCGAACTTCGGGGGCCTCCCGCTTCACGAGAACTCGTTTCTTGCGGACTTCGACCTGCACCGTATGCGATTTTCCGTGTGAATCCTGCTGCCGGATCTCGGTCGTTTCCTTGCGCATCAGGGTAATCTTGGTCTTCGCATCCGTCTGACCATGTGCCTTGCGCAGATAATCCAGCAATCTGGACTTGTCCTGCTCGGACAGCAGGTCATCGAGCTGTTTCTTGGCCACCCCGGCTTTATGCAATTGCTCGAGCAGCGAACCAGCCGGCATCTTCAGCTGTACGGCAAATTGGGCAACACTTGTTTGCGCCATGTGAATTCCTCTTTCCCCGCTTACTCGAACCAGTGCGCACGCGCCGTGGTGATCAGTTGTGTGGCCCGTTGCGCATCAATGCCAGTCATTTCTGTCAGTTCGTCGACTGCCAAGTCGGCAAGATCGTCGCGCGTCTTGATGTCATGACCAGCCAGTTTTCCGGCCAGTGACTTGTCCATCCCTTCAAGGGTCAGCAGATCTTCGGCGACGTTACCGATTTTTTCCTCGGTGTCAATGGCCTCAGTGAGCAACACGTTGCGCGCCCGCTCGCGCAACTCCTGCACCGTGACCTCGTCGAAGGACTCGATCTCGAGCATCTCGTGCAGCGGCACATAGGCGACTTCCTCGAGAGTCGAGAATCCTTCGTCGATGAGGATATTCGCCACATCCTCGTCGACATCGAGTTTCTCCATGAACAGCACGCGAATGGCCGCCGCTTCGGCCTCGACCAGGGTCTTCGATTCTTCCTCGGTCATAAGGTTGATCGTCCAGCCGGTCATTTCCGAAGCTAGGCGAACATTCTGACCGCCGCGGCCAATGGCGATCGCCAAGTTCTGCTCGTCGACGACCACGTCCATGCTGTGCTTGTCTTCATCGACGATGATCGAGCTGACTTCGGCTGGCGCCAGGGCGCCAACCACGAACTGTGCAGGATCGGCCGACCAGAGCACGATGTCAACCCGTTCACCCGCCAGTTCATTGGTCACCGCCGTGACTCGTGAGCCGCGCATGCCGACGCAGGTACCGATCGGATCGATCCGCTGGTCATTGGACTTGACGGCAATCTTGGCGCGCATGCCGGGGTCACGGGCAGCCGCTTTGATCTCCAGCAGGCCATCATCGACTTCCGGAACTTCCAGCGCGAAGAGCTGAATGATGAACTCCGGCGCGGTACGCGACAGGATCAGTTGCGGGCCACGGGCAGAACGGTCGATGCGCAGCAGATACGCCTTGACACGATCACCCACGCGCAGGTTCTCGCGCGGAATCATCTGGTCACGTGGCAGCAGTGCCTCCATCTTGCCGGTTTCGACAATCGCATTGCCGCGCTCCATGCGCTTGATCGTCCCGGTCACCAGATGCTCCTTGCGCGCCAGGAATTCACTCAGCACCTGTTCGCGCTCGGCGTCACGAATCTTCTGCAGAATCACCTGTTTGGCCGCCTGTGCGCCGATGCGACCAAAGTCGATGGGTTCGAGAGACTCCTCCAGATAATCACCGATCTCGACCTCGGGATCCTGCTTCTGGGCTTCCGACAGCGGCACCTGCTGTTCCTCGTCGAGAAAGTCCTCGTCGGCAACGACCTCCCAGCGCCGGAAGGTCTCGAAATCACCGGTTTCGCGATCAACCGCGACGCGCACATTAGCGTCGTCGTGGATGCGCTTCTTGGTAGCCGATGCCAGCGCCAACTCCAGCGCGCCGAAGACGATGTCTCTGGTCACGTTCTTTTCACGTGCCAAGACATCTACCAGCAGCAAGATTTCGCGGCTCATTTCCTTATTACCTCCTAAACCAGCTTCTCGCCCGATTTCATCGTGTCGAATTTGGGAACCACCCGAGCCTTGTCAAGATTGACCAGATCGAATTCCATATCGCCCACATCGGTTTGCAGATGCACCTTGCCATCACGCAAGCCAAGCAGGACACCACTGAAATTGCGCCGACCGTTCAAGGGCAGGCGCAGCTTGAAACTAATCTCCGAACCCGCGAAACGTTCGAAGTCAGACGCTTTCTTCAATGGCCTGTCGATCCCCGGTGAAGAGACCTCAAGACGGTCATAGTCAACGTTCTCAACGGTCAGCACGCGAGAAAGCTGATTGCTGACCAGCACACAGTCTTCGATATCCACGCCGCGCGGCTTCTCCGGTTTATCGATGAAAACGCGCAAAACGCGGCTACGCGGACTGCGTTCGACGTCCACCAGCTCATAGCCAAGGCCAGTCACCGTGATTTCAAGTAGTTCGTGTACATCCATGGCTGCAAATAAAAAATGGGCGAAAAGCCCATCCCCGAAAATTGCCCCCTCAGGGGCGAGCGGAAAACCGTTGGATTATAACGAAAATATTGGCGGGGGTAAATCAGCCTGTGTGTGCGCAACACCTCCTCAGGCGGATCTCGGTCGCCGCGGCGGGCGGCCGGATTCGGCAATCGCCATGCCGAAATCGACCATCAGCTTCTTCACCTCGGCCTCGGCAAGTTCGTAGACCTGCCCCCGCTTCAGGCTCGGCGGCAACACGAAAGGACCATAACGAACACGTATCAGGCGACTGACGACCAGGCCAACGGCTTCGAACATGCGCCGCACTTCACGGTTGCGGCCCTCGAAAAGTGATACACGGAACCAGCGGTTGGCGCCCTCGCCGCCAGCTTCCTGAAAGCTCGCGAATTTCGCCAGCCCGTCGTCGAGCTCGACGCCATCGAGCAGGCGCTGACGGGCATCGTCGGGCAAGTCGCCGAGGATGCGCACCGCGTACTCGCGTACTAGCTGATAGCGCGGGTGCATCAGTCGATTGGCAAGGTCCCCCGAGGTGCTCAGCAGCAGCAGGCCGCTGGTATTGAAGTCAAGGCGGCCGACCGCCACCCAGCGTCCGACCGACATCCGCGGCAACGAGGTAAACACGTTCGGCCGATGCTCCGGGTCGTTGCGCGAAACGATCTCGCCTTCGGGCTTGTGATAGAGGATTATCCGCGGCAAGCGGTCGGAGAAGCGTAACTGCACCAGCTTGCCATTGACCTTGATCCGGTCACCCGGGCTGACCGTCTGTCCGAGGTGCGCCGGCTCGCCATTGACGTGGATGCGACCGGCGGCAATCAGCGCTTCCATCTCCCGGCGTGAGCCAATGCCACTGTTGGCCAGCAGCTTGTGCAATCGCTCCGGTTTGCCTGCAGCTTCCTGGTGACGGGTACGCCGGGCTGACTCGCCGGCACCCGTTCCCGGCGCCGGGCGTGCATTCCCGGCTCCGGCGGCAGATTCCGGCAGCTCCGGTGGTCGCCGTCGCCCCCTCGGCGGTGTGGCCAGCGCCGCCGGACGTGGCGAACGAGCTGATTCGGCGAGCATGCGGCGTTTATGATTGTTATTGGGCATCAGCAAGGTCCAGTGTGGAATTAATTTGATCGAGCGCGGGCAACTCGGCTAGGCTGCAGAGGCCAAGGTCATCGAGGAATTTTCTGGTCGTCGCCAGAAGGGCCGGTCGACCGGGCGTATCGCGATGGCCAACGACCTCGACCCAGCCACGCTCTTCGAGCGCCCGAATTACCTGTGTGGCGACTGTCACACCGCGGATGTCCTCGATGTCACCACGCGTCACCGGCTGACGATAGGCGATGATGGCCAGCGTTTCCAACACTGCACGTGAATAGCGCGGCGGTTTTTCCGGGTGCAGCCGTTCCAGATAGGGCATGTACTCAGCGCGCGTCCGGAAACGCCAGCCGCTCGCTACCGACAGCAGTTCGAGCGGTCGCTCGCGCCATTCGCTGTGCAGCTCGTCGAGCAGCCCGCGCAGAACCTCGGTAGTGACCTGGTCGGCGAACACCCTGCGCAGATCGGCCAGCGACAAGGGTTCCCGAGTGCTCAGCAGCACCGCTTCCAGCACCCGCTTGACGGCCGTGGTATCGGGGGGCAACGCAGCCGGCAGCGCCGTCATCTTACCGGGAGTCACCATGGGCATTGGCCAAACGCAGGTAGATTGGAGCGAATGCTTCCCGCTGGGTCATTTCGAGCAAATGCTCACGCGCCAGCTCCAGCAGTGCAAGAAAGTGAACTACCAGCACCGGCGCGCCCAGGGTCGGATCGAAAAGATCGACAAATTCGACAAAACCGCCGGCATCGCGCAGGCGGCGCAAGATCAGCGTCATGTGCTCGCGTACCGACAGTTCCTCGCGCTGCACCAGATGCCGGGTATGCAGCTTGGCCTGCCGCAGGATGCCTCGCCAGGCGTTTTGCAGATCCAGCACCGTGACTTCCGGCAACCGACGCAGCAGGGTTTTCTCGACCCATACCTCTACCCAGTCGAAATCACGCTCGGCTTGCGGCAGTTGATTGAGCGCCTGCGCGGCCAGCTTCATCTGCTCATATTCGATCAGTCGCCGTACCAGTTCGGCGCGCGGATCCTCCGCATCATCGCCGACGGCGGCTTTCGGTCTCGGCAACAGCATCCGCGACTTGATCTCGATCAGCATCGCTGCCATCACCAGATAGTCAGCGGCCAGTTCGAGGTTCTGCGAGCGCATCACTTCGACGTAGACCAGATACTGCTCGGTCAGTGGCGCCATCGGAATGTCGAGCACATTTACATTGGCCCTGTGAATCAGGTACAACAGCAGATCCAGCGGTCCCTCGAAGGCGTCGAGCATGACCGCCATCGCATCGGGAGGGATGTAGAGGTCGTGCGGCATCTGTACCAGAGGCTCGCCGTAGATCCTGGCCAGCGGACTGACCGGGGCCTCGACCGCTGCCCCGGCGATGGTCGCGCTAGCGCTCATCGCGGATCGACGAACTGCACATCACTTAGCGGTAATCCATTCCCATCGCCTGGCGCACGTCGCGCATCGTTTCGCGCGCGAGATGGCGCGCCTTGCTGTTGCCGTCGGCAATGATCGATCGCACCAGCTGCGGATCGTCCAGAAAGGGTTGTGCGCGCTCGCGCATGGGCGCCTGCTCGCGCAAGATGGCGTCGATCACCGGCTGCTTGCAATCCAGGCACCCGATGCCGGCGCTGCGGCAACCTTGCTGCACCCAGGCCTGACAAGCTGCGTCCGAGTACACCTGATGCAGTTGCCAAACCGGACATTTATCCGGATCACCGACATCGGTGCGGCGAATCCGCGCCGGGTCGGTCGGCATGCGCCGTATCTTCTGCGTCACCGAGGTGGCATCCTCGCGCAGCGTGATCGTGTTGCCGTAGGACTTTGACATCTTCTGGCCATCAACCCCCGGCATCCGCGAGGCCTCGGTCAGCAGAGCACCCGGCTCGACGAGAATCATCTTGCCGGTGCCTTCAAGGTAGCCGCAGAGGCGCTCGCGATCAGCGTGTGACAGGTCATGAGCTTCGTCGAGCAAGGCATGTGCCTGCCCGACCGCCGCCTGCTCACCCTGTTGCTGGAAACGCATGCGCAATTCTTCATAACGGCGGGCCCGCTTCGATCCGAGCTTCTTGACCGCCTCCCTGGCCTTGTCCGCGAAACCCGGCTCGCGCCCATAGAGATGATTGAAGCGGCGCGCCACCTCACGCGAAAACTCGATGTGCGGAACCTGATCCTCGCCTACCGGCACCTTGTCGGCCCGGTAGATCAGGATGTCGGCCGACTGCAGCAAGGGATAACCGAGAAAGCCATAGGTCGATAGATCCTTGTTCTCGAGTTTCTCCTGCTGATCCTTGTAGGTCGGCACGCGTTCCAGCCAGCCCAGTGGCACCATCATCGACAACAGCAGATGCAGCTCGGCATGTTCGGGCACCTGCGACTGAATGAACAGGGTCGCCCGTGCGGGGTCAACGCCTGCTGCCAGCCAGTCGACGACCATTTCCCAGGTAGAATCGACAATGCCCTGCGGGTCGTCGTACTGAGTGGTCAGCGCGTGCCAGTCGGCTACGAAAAAGAGGCATGGATACTCGTACTGGAGCTGCACCCAATTCTTCAGCACACCGTGGTAGTGGCCGAGATGCAGGCTGCCGGTCGGGCGCATCCCGGAGAGGACTCGTTCTGCGTACATGTTCTGGGTTCAGGAAGAGAATTGAAAAAGGGTATCAATCAGCCCGCCAACGAGTTGCATCACCGGTGTAAGCAGCGAGCCCAACACCCCGGTAAACAGCAGCAACAGCAGGATCGGAAAGCCGAAACGCTCGATTTGCGCAAAGCGCCAGGCGGCTTCTGGCGGCAGCAGGCTGACGGCAATCCGTCCGCCATCGAGCGGCGGCAACGGAAACAGGTTGAGTACCATCAGTGCGATATTGATCGAAATGCCGACCTCCGCCATGCGCGCCATCGGCAGGCTGAAGAAGTTGATCGGTAGCAGCAAGGCCAGCTTGAACAAGGCGGCCCAGAATAGCAGCATCGCGAAATTGGCCGCCGGGCCGGCAGCGGCCACCCACAACATGTCGCTCTTCGGGTGATGCAGGCGACCGAAATTCACCGGCACCGGTTTGGCCCAGCCGAACAGGATGCCTCCCGTCGACAGCAGCAGAATGATCGCCGGTACCAGGATCGTTCCCACCAGGTCGACATGCTTGAGGGGATTGGCCGTGATCCGCCCTGCCTGCCAGGCGGTTGGATCACCGAAGTGGCGGGCGGCATAACCATGCGCAGCTTCGTGCAGGGTAATCGCGAGGATTACCGGCAACGCGGCAATGGCAATCGTCTGGATCAGCGCCTGCATGCAAGGTTCCTCAGTCAAGTCCCACCGGCGCCAGCGCACCGAGCCCGGCGCGCACCAGCACCGGCAGCGCACCGGTCAGATCAACCACCGTCGTCGGCTCGGTCCCGCAAAAGCCGCCGTCGAGGATCAGTTCAAGCTGGCCGTCGAGCCGCTCGCGGATTTCCCAGCCTTCGGTCAGCGGGTCTTCGTCACCGGCGACGATCAGGGTCGAAGTCAGCAATGGCTCGCCAAGCGCCTCGAGCAGCGCCAGCGTGACCGTATGTGCCGGAATGCGCAGCCCGATGGTCTTGCGCCTGGGGTGCAGGACGCGCCTCGGCAGTTCGCGGGTTCCCTCGAGAATGAAGGTATAGCTGCCCGGCGTCGTCGCCCTGAGCAGGCGATAGCGGGCATTGTCGACGCGCGCGAACTGGCCGATCTGCGACAGGTCGCGGCACATCAGCGTCAGGTGGTGCCGGTCATCGACACCGCGCAGGCTGCGGATTCGTTCGACTGCAGCCTTGTCGCCGAGATGGCAACCGAGGGCATAACTCGAGTCCGTCGGCAGCGCGATGACCCCACCCTGGCGGACGACTTCGGCCGCCTTCTGCAGCAGCCTTGCTTGCGGATTATCGGGATGAATCGTGATGTACTGAGCCATGACGCGTTTCCGTGGCTCAGAACCCCTGCCAGACGGGCTTCAAGCCCTCCGGCAGGGGTGCCAGTTTGCCCAGATCGACATGACTTTCGCCCGGCCCGTGAAAATCGGAGCCGCGCGACGCCAGAAAATCGTATTCTCTGGCCAGGCGGCCGAAAACTTCCACATGCTCCTGCGTATGACTTCCCGACATGACCTCGATTGCCTGCCCGCCCAAGGCCTTGAAGTCGCCGAGAAAGCGCCGCATTTCGGTGCGCGACAGTTTGTAGCGCCCGGGGTGCGCCACCGCTGCAATCCCGCCGGCGCCAAGAATCCAGCGCACCGCATCGGCCAGCGTCGCCCAGCGATGATCGACATAACCCGGCCGACCAGGAACCAGGTACGATTCGAAGACGCTGCGCAGGTCCTTGCAGACGCTACTTTCAACAAGATAGCGACCGAAATGCGCGCGGCTGACCAGGCTCGGGTTGGCCGCATAACGCATCGCGCCTTCGAAAGCGCCAGCAATGCCGACCTTTTCGAGCGCCTCCGACATGCGCCGCGCACGCTCGATCCGTCCAGAACGGATCGTGGCCAGACCGTCGTTCAGTACCGGATCAGTGCTGTCGAAAGCGAAACCCAGGATATGAATCTGCAGCCCCTCCCACTCGATCGAGATCTCGACGCCGTTGATGAAGGCCACCCCCAGTTCTTCCGCGATCGCCCGTGCTGACGGTAGACCATCGAGGTCATCGTGGTCGGTCAGCGCCAGCATGTCCACGCCATTCGCCGCCGCTCGACGGACCAGGTCGTCCGCAGAAAGGAGGCCATCCGAGCAGGTGGAATGACAATGGAGATCGCAGTTGAGCACGTGCATAGACCCATGGGTGCAGCCGGAAATCGGCAACTGCACATGATAACACAGGCCAAGGCCTGCTCCCGGTCACATGAAGATGCAGGGGTGTGATCGAAAGTGACG
>NZ_JDST02000037.1:0-1056 GCF_000584975.1 Candidatus Accumulibacter cognatus
GTGACCGCGCACGGTATACCGGACAAAGGAAGGCGGCAAATGGTGCCGGCCCTTTCAGAGCCAGGCGGGCATTTCATGCCGGGGATATTCCACATGGCTGCAGAGGGCCCTCACCGATTTGGGTGCTGACGTTCCGTTTGCCCAGGTTCGGGAGAAGATTCGCGAGCATGACGGGATCGGGATTGCGAATGGAGCTGCGGCAACGATCACAGAAGATCACGCCCGCAGGATAAGCATTACGGACAGGACAGGACGCCCGAAGCTCGCCCGACGAAGGAGGCGCTGACGTGGATCGCCGAAATCGACGGCAGCCTGATTCCGATGGTAGAAACGGGAAAGGCAGGCGATGAGGGTCCGCGGGATCGACGCAAGACCCGCCACTTGTTCTGGAAAGAAGGCAAGCTGTCGATGATCCGCCGTGCTGGCGAAGTAGCGCCCACCTTCGCGGTTACCTTGGGCGATGCCGCAGCCGCAGGAGCCGACATCCTGCGGCTGGCGATAGCGGCCGGCTTCAACGAGCGCAGCCCTATCCATGGATGGGGTGACGGCGCCGTTTGGATTGAAGATCAGAGGGAGCGTCCGTTCGGTGCGCGATGCAAGGACCCTGTCGACTTCTTTCACGTGTGTGATTACTTTGAGGCGGCTAAGGTTTGCGCTGCCCACGATCCGAACTGGATTGAACGGCAGAAAGACTGCCTGAAAACGGACAGGCTTTCCGCGGTCCTGACGGCCCTTGCGCCTTTCCAGGAACCGGACTCCGTGCCGTCAGAACAGGCCCCGGTCCGTGGGGGTTACCGTGATCTGATCAACCGCCCAGGGCAATTCGACTATCCGGCCGCCATTCAAGCCGGCTTGCCTATCGGCTCCGGCGAGGTCGAGAGCGCACATCGCTATGTGATTCAGAAACGCCTCAAACTACCAGGCGCCTGGTGGACACCAGAAAATGCCCAAGCCATGCTGAACCTCTGCGTCACCCGTGCAAACGGCGGCCGGGATCGGTATTGGGACGCCTTGGCTGCTTGAGGTCTTTGCAACCGTCACTTTCGATCACACCCC
>NZ_JDST02000038.1:0-32803 GCF_000584975.1 Candidatus Accumulibacter cognatus
CCAGCTGAGCTATACCCCCGCTCGAAAGAAGGCGGAATTATAGGGAGTCGGCCCCCTACTGTAAAGCGCTGCGTCACCCGCGATGGCCAGATGGCCGTAGTGATGGACAGCAGTCTGTTATATCGGCCATAATCACTCGATCCGTCTACCGCATCCGCCATGAAGTTCCTTTTCGACCTTTTCCCAGTCATCCTTTTCTTTATCGCCTACAAGGTTTTCGACATCTACGTCGCAACCGGAGTAGCCATGGCTGCGAGTTTCGCGCAGATTGGCTGGCTATGGTTCAAGGGTCGCAAGATTGACACCATGCTTTGGGTGAGCCTGGTAGTGATCATGGTTTTTGGCGGCATGACCCTGATCCTGCAGGACGAAACCTTCATCAAGTGGAAGCCGACGGTGCTCTACTGGACCTTTGCGGCGACCCTGCTCGGAGGTACGCTGTTCTTCAGGAAGAACCTGATGCGGGCATTGCTCAGCGAGCAGATGGAACTGCCGGAGGTCGCCTGGAGCAAACTCAACTGGTCATGGGTTGGTTTTTTCATTTTCATGGGGATCGCCAACCTTTTCGTGGCGTACAACTTTTCGACAGACGATTGGGTCAACTTCAAACTGTTTGGTGCGACCGGGCTGATGCTGGTTTTTGTGGTCATCCAGGGGTTGATACTGTCGAAGTACATCGAGGAGACTAAATGATGTTCTACGCCATCGTTGGCGAAGACCGTCCGGACTCACTGGCCGACCGTCTCGCTGCCCGGCCGGCGCATATCGAGCGTCTCAAGGCACTGCAGGATGACGGTCGCCTGTTGCTCGCGGGCCCCTTTCCTGCCATCGATTCTCCTGACCCCGGGCCGGCCGGTTTCTCCGGCAGTCTGATCATTGCTGAGTTCGCTTCGCTCGAAGCGGCCAGAACCTGGGCAGACGCAGACCCTTATGTCGCCAGCGGGGTCTACGCGACCGTAACCGTCAAGCCATTCAAGAAAGCCTTGCCGGCGTGACCAACGTGCCCGCCGCTGGTGCTACGGCCAGCGTTGTCACGATCATTCAGCAACGACTCACAGCGCTGGCGCCGATCTGCCTGGAGGTGATCGACGACTCGGCTCGGCACACTGGGCATGCCGGTGCGCAGGGTGGGGGGGGCCACTATCGCTTGCTGATCGTCTCGGATGCTTTCGCAGAGCTCGCCCGTCTGGCGCGTCATCGCTTGGTGCATGCTGCACTTGATGACCTGATGACTATCCGGATTCATGCCTTGAGCATCCAGGCGTTGACCCCCGCAGAATATTCGGCGATGTCCTCGATGACACTTCCTGAGCACACGCGCTTTACTGCTTTACTTTAACCCAACCCAACCGAAGGAAAATCAGACATGCACAAGCTTTCCCGACTTGCCAGCGCGTTGCTGCTCGGTGCGCTTATCTCACTCCCGGCGGCAGCCCAGAAGGCTGCAAGTGGCACCCTTGCCACCGTCAATGGCGTCGCCATTCCTCAGACCATCGCCAACGCCTTTGTCGCCGAACAGAAAGCTCAGGGCGCCCCCGATACTCCCGAGTTGAAGAACGCGGTTCGTGAAGAACTGATCCGTCGTGAGTTGCTGGTCCAGGAAGCGAAGAAGTTGAACCTGGACAAACAACCCGATGTATCGGCGCAAGCCGATCTGGCCAGGCAGGCGATCTTCATCCGTGCTTTCGTTCAGGATTTTGTCAAGAAGCACCCGATCAGCGACCAGGATCTCAAGGCCGCATACGACAAGCTGAAAACCCAAATGGGCAATACCGAGTACAAGCTCCGTCACATCCTGGTTGAACAGGAAGACGAGGCCAAAACCATCATCGCCAATCTGAAGAAGGGTGCCAAGTTCGAAGAGTTGGCCAAGCAGTCCAAGGATCCTGGATCCAAGGACAAAGGCGGCGACCTTGGCTGGAACAGCACGGCCAGTTACGTGAAACCGTTTGGCGATGCGGTTGGCAGTCTGAGCAAGGGCAAGTACACCGAAACCCCGGTCAAGACCGATTTTGGTTATCACGTGATCCTGCTAGAGGACAGCCGTCCGCTGACTGTACCGCCGTTCGACCAGATCAAGCCGCAACTAACGCAGCGCCTGCAACAGGAGCAGATCCAGAAATACGTGAATGATCTGCGTGCCAAGGCAAAAGTCCAGTAGGCTTTCCCTATGGAAGGGCGCCGGAAATCCGGCGCTTCGCCAGACACTATTGAAGCGAGTCAGTCTACCCCGTCCTTCTCTTCATGAAACCGGATCAGATTGCGTCCCGCTTGTTTGGCCTGATACATTTCTGCATCAGCCCGCTTGAGGAGGTCGTCTCGGCTGGCAACATGATCGTGAAACAGCGTCACGCCGATACTTGCCGTGCAATGATGTTCGATTATCGAATCTGTACTTCCTTCGCACCGGATGGTTAGCACGTAGGGTTCCGATAAGCGGATACGAATCTTGTCTGCTACGATCGCGGCTTGCGCACTCGATTCGATTTTATCCACATGCAGATCACTCAGTATCACGACAAACTCATCGCCGCCGAAACGCGCCACGGTGTCTGCCGCGCGAACGCAGGTTTTCAGTCGATTCGCCGCTTCGATCAGAAGTAAATCGCCGACTGCATGGCCATGCCGGTCATTCACTGGCTTGAAGTCGTCGAGATCGATGAACATCAACGCGCCATAACAAGCATTGCGCTTGCTGGCTGCCATGCTCTGCTGCAGACGGTCGTTGAGCAGCAGGCGGTTGGGCAATTGGGTGAGGGCGTCATAGAAAGCCAGATGGTGGATTTGCTCTTCGGCGGCCTTGCGCTCGGTGACGTCATGGGAAACGACGACCACCCGTTTGATGCGGCCTTCATCGTCCCTGATGACCCCACCGCGAGATTCGATCAGGCGGATGCCGCCGTCGGCCGTCACAAAGCGAAATTCGAGATGGTGCCCGATCCCCGTGGCGACTGTCTCATGAAAAGCTCCGACGACTCGTTCGCGGTCGGCCGGATGGATGTCGGTGAATGAGGATGTGCCGCAAAGATTCCGGTCACCGAGCAGGCGCGCGTAGGACGGGCTGTTGTATACCCGCCGTCCTTCAATGTCGAGAACCGCCACGAATCCTTCGAGGTTCTCGGTGATCAAGCGGAAAAACGCCTCCTGCTCGCGCAAGGCGTTTTCCGCTTGCTTGCGCGGGGTAATGTCTTCGTGGACCACCACGACGCCTTTGCCGGGCGTAAGCATCGGATCAACGCGCATGCGAAACCAGCGTGCCCGATCTGGAGAGTTGCAGGCATATTCGTGGCTGAAGTGTGGCTGAGTCTTGGTCAGCACCGCTACTATACCGGCCCAGGCCTGCAAGGCTTCATCTCCACCCGGCTGTCCGGCGGCAGCCATGCAGACACTTCGATAGCTGAGGCCAACGGAGTTTGTCGCCAGACCTGGTGCCCCGTTTTCCTCGGCAAAGCGTTGCCAGGCCCTGTTGACCGAAACGATGACTCCCTGCGGATCAAGAACGGCCAGATTCTCGGTCAGCGAATTGAGAATGGTGCGCGTGAATGCCTCACTTTCCAGCAGTGCTTGTTCTCTCGTTGCAAGGTGCTTGCGGTACTTCTCGGCCGCCCTGCGTAACTGTTCCCGATGCAGCAGATTGCGGATACGTCGGCGGGTAATCTCTGCGAGGATCGGCGGGGTGAAGACGGTATCGGTAGGACTCGGGACCTGCTCGGTACACGCTGTCCCGGCCTGGCCGAGCTCCGTCAAAAAGATCATCGGAATATCTTGCAGTCGGGGGTCGGCCTTGAGCCGCCGGCAGGTCTCGTAGCCATCCATCTCCGACATCATGAGATCGATCAGGATCAGATCGGGGGGGGATTCCGCTGCCATCGCCAGTCCCTGTGTGCCGGAACTTGCGAACTGCAACTCGAATTCCGGAGTCAGTGTAGCCCGCAGCGTCAGCAGATTGGCCAGCCGGTTATCTATGGCCAAAATCCGTGGCGTCGGGTTGCTCATGGTGTTTTTGTCCTCTCACCCGTGTGCTGCAGGGGTCCTTTGCCGACAGTGCGGCCAGGATATACCGCAGCATGTGTGCCGCTGCCCTGGCCGTCGAGCCGCGGCAATCATCACATAGATTTAATATGCTAAATTATAGTCAATATGGTGCCGGTGCCGGATCGGCATGCTGGTCAGGCCGTTTGCCTGCCGCCGAGATGCTCATGCCGCTGTTCAATCCACTGTCGGGATCTGCTATGGTCGCGTCCATGCCGACCATCCTCTCCATCGCTGGACTCTGCAAGACCTACGCCACCGGCTTCCAGGCGCTCAAGGAAATCAGTCTGGATATTCGCCGCGGAGAGATCTTCGCCTTGCTGGGTCCCAATGGTGCAGGAAAAACCACCCTGATCAGCATCATCTGCGGGATCGTCAATGCCAGCGCAGGAACGGTGCGGGTGGACGGTCACGACATTGTCACCGATTACCGGGCAGCGCGCGCAAAAATCGGTCTGGTCCCGCAGGAACTGACCACCGATGCTTTCGAATCGGTATGGGCGACGGTTTCCTTTAGCCGTGGCCTCTTCGGCAAGCGCGCCAATCCAGCCTACATTGAAAAGATACTCCGCGAGCTCTCTCTGTGGGACAAGAAGGACAACAAGATCATCACCCTCTCGGGCGGCATGAAGCGTCGCCTGCTGATCGCCAAAGCGCTGTCGCACGAGCCACAGATTCTGTTTCTCGACGAGCCGACAGCCGGAGTCGATGTCAACCTGCGGCGTGACATGTGGCAACTGGTGCGCTCGCTCAAAGCCACCGGGGTTACCGTCATCCTGACCACCCATTACATCGACGAGGCCGAAGAGATGGCTGAACGGATCGGGGTGATCAGCAAGGGCGAGATCATTCTGGTGGAAGACAAGGTTGAACTGATGCGCAAGCTGGGCAGGAAGCAGATGACTCTGCAACTGCTGAATCCACTCTCTGGCATCCCACCTGAACTCGATGCCTACCCGTTGGAACTGTCGAGCGATGGCAGTGAACTGACCTATACATATGATACGCAAGGCGAGCGAACCGGCATCGTTGCGTTGCTCAGGGATCTCAATGACGCAGCCATCGTCTTCAAGGATCTGCACACCACCCAGAGTTCGCTCGAAGACATATTCGTCAGACTAGTGAAGGAGGCAAAATGAATCTGCAGGCCATGCGTGCGATTTACCTCTTCGAGATGGCACGTACCCGACGCACGCTGCTGCAGAGCATCGTCTCGCCGGTGATTTCGACCTCCTTGTATTTTGTCGTCTTCGGCGCGGCGATCGGTTCGCGCATTCCCGAGGTCGACGGCATCAGCTACGGGGCCTTCATCGTGCCGGGGCTGATCATGTTATCGCTATTGACGCAAAGCGTTTCCAACGCTTCATTCGGCATCTATTTCCCAAAATTCACGGGAACGATCTACGAGTTGCTGTCGGCTCCGGTTTCCTATTTCGAAATCACCGCCAGTTATGTCGGCGCAGCCGCCAGCAAGTCTGTTGTCCTCGGCCTGATCATTCTTGCCACAGCCGGCCTGTTCGTCCCGATAGAGGTTGCGCATCCCTTCTGGATGCTGCTTTTCCTGGTACTTACGGCGGTGACTTTCAGTCTATTCGGGTTCATCATCGGCATCTGGGCCGATAATTTCGAGAAGCTGCAACTGGTGCCGCTGCTGATCATCACCCCCTTGACATTCCTGGGCGGCAGCTTCTACTCGATCAATATCTTACCACCGATCTGGCAGACGGTTACCCTGTTCAACCCCGTGGTCTATCTGGTCAGTGGCTTCCGCTGGAGTTTTTATGACGTCGCCGACGTTCGTGTCGGTATCAGCCTTGCCATGACGCTGCTGTTCCTGGCTTTATTTCTGGCGATCGTGGCCTGGATCTTCAAGACCGGCTACCGGCTCAAGACCTATTGATCCGGCCTGAACAAGTTGTGGCCAAGGCCGATATCGCGAGCCACAGTCGTTACGCGCGCGATCGTGCAGGCGGGAGGATTGCCATGGCCAAACGCCCCCCGTTTCAGGCGTTTGAATCCTTGCTCGATCCACGCCCTTAACCCATACCAGCCTAGAGAGGGTTGGACATCAATAATGTGAATGCATTTTTGATTGACTGCCGCCGCCATCGTCAAGGATACTTCTCGATACTCTATCCGGTTTTCTGTTGTTGTCCAGCTTCACCCGTTGTGGACGGTCTTTTCACCCCCGTAAGCAGAGGAGCTACCATGTCACTTCGCATCAATGACGTTGCACCCGACTTCAGCGCCGAGACCACCCAGGGCACCATTCGCTTTCATGACTGGATCGGCGACGGTTGGGCAATTCTGTTCTCTCACCCGAAGGATTTCACTCCGGTGTGTACCACCGAGCTCGGCTATATGGCCGGCATTGAGGACAAATTTGCCAGCCGTAACTGCAAAATCATCGGGTTGTCGATCGACCCGGTGGAAAACCATGCGCGCTGGGCCAAGGACATCGAAGAAACACAAGGCCACTTGCCCCGTTACCCCATGATCGGGGACACCGATCTAGCTGTAGCCAAGCTCTACAATATGCTGCCCGCCGAAGAGTCGGGCAGCTCGGAGGGCCGTACGGCGGCCACCAACGCGACCGTGCGTTCGGTCTTTGTGATCGGGCCGGACAAAAGGATCAAGCTGATGATGACCTACCCGATGACCACCGGGCGCAATTTCGACGAAATCCTGCGCGCGCTGGACTCGATGCAGCTCACTGCCAAGTACAAGGTCGCCACGCCGGTGAACTGGAAGCAGGGCGAGGACGTCATCATTGCCGGTTCGGTGTCCGATGAGGAAGCCAGGACTCTGTTTCCGCAGGGCTGGGAGGCACCGAAACCTTATCTGCGCATCGTCAGGTACCCGTGATCTTCGAACAGATGGCCAGCGGGAGCTGCCAGTCATATGATTGGCACTGTCCCGTGGCGAGGCCAGCAAGCCTGCGGATTCGCTGCAAGGCCGGCACACGCCGTTGTCCGGGTTGCGTGCCCCGCAGCGAGTTCAGAGACCGTTCTCCCCGAGTAGCGCTTCGTAAACCTGCAAGTCACGCGAGGAGAAGCAGCAGAAGATCACTTGCTGGAGGGGTCCGTCGGCCTGGAGCGACGAACGCACCGTCGCCACCGCAATCGTTGCGGCTTGTTCGATCGGGTAGCCATAGATGCCGGTACTGATGCTCGGGATGGCCAGAGTGATCACGCCCTGGGTGCTGGCAAGCTCGATCGAACGCCGATAACACGAGGCCAGCAAGTCGGCTTCGTTCCGGTCGCCACCATGCCAGACTGGGCCAACGGTGTGAATGATGTAACGGGCGGGCAGGCGATAGCCGCTGGTGAGCTTGGCGTCGCCGGTTTGACAGCCACCGATTCGGCGACAGGCATCCAGCAACTCGGGACCGGCTGCGCGGTGGATGGCGCCATCGACGCCACCGCCGCCAAGCAGCGACGAGTTCGCGGCATTCACGATCGCGTCGACCGCAAGCGTGGTGATGTCGGCCTGCCGGGCACGTAACAGGGTTGGCATGGTCAGCGGAACCCGAAGATTCTCCAATAACAAACTGCCCAGAAAGTATGCCCAGCATTTTCCGAGTAGGCAAGCATGTTCGCTGGTGGAATGGCCTGCGTCCGCGTCCGGTTCAGAGATGTACACACCTCAGGCACTGCGCAGCTTGAGCCTCTGCGTCACCCAGATCGCTGCGAAGGGCATGAATAGGCTGAGTATGATCGACACGGTGAGCAACCCGCCGAGCTGGCTATAATCTGCCGGCACCTTGAGAGCGTGGGTCTGCGGATCGCGAATCTCGCGGCTGACCTCGAAAAACTGGTTCAGGTACTTGGTGCCGAGTTGTGCAGCTGACAGTGCGAGGTTGGTAAAGGATGCCATCACCGCGAAGTAGGTGGCCTTGAGATTGGCCGGTGCCGAATTGGCAATCCACGCCAGCATCGGCACCATGGCGATCTGCCCGAGAGGTGACTCCAGCGCAGTGTCGATCAGCACGATGAAGCGTGCGTCGATGACGCCGCCGGTGTGCGCTGCGGTCCATTCGTGCAGGCCAAAGTACATGCCGAGGGTGGGCAAGCTCAACAGCGCGTCGGTGAGCGTCAGAAAACCGACAATATAGGCGATCGAACGCTCGCCCATGAAGCGGCGGAAGGCGAACAGACCGCACAGCGTGAGCACACTGGCGATCAGCGAAAGCTGCGCAAGGAAGGACTGGTCGAAACCGAGCACGTCGATCATCCACCAGGTGGAACCGACACCGGGACCCGGCATGGCGCGAAAGACAAAGATCACGATCGCGGTTCCGAGCAGCGTTCGCCGCGACTCCACATCGAGTGCCCTGAGCAGCCTCGCCATCAGGAAAGCAATCACCGCGAAAGAGCCGGCAAAGATGATCTCTTCTCCGAAAGCCAGCCCCGAGAGTCCGACCGACAGACTGATGGCAACGAACACTGCGCTGCCACCGAGGATCCACCAGTCGGGCCGGACGGGATCCGGTGGCGGTTCGAGCTCGCCGTACAATCTGGTCTCGTCAAAACCACGGGCGCGCAGCCGCCTTGCATCGAAGCGTTTGAGCAGTGCCGCCAGCAGCACGCCGGCAACCGAGATCGCCGGGATCACCAATGCCATGCCAAAGACCTCGGTATAAATTCCCACCTTGGCCTCTTTCACCAGAGTCTCGGTCCCTTGGAACATGAATACATTGACCAGCGAGACCAGGATACCGCCGGCAATGATGGCGATGCGACCGAGGGTCTGCAGCGTGGTATTCATCAGTCGTCGTGTTTCCGGTGACAGCGGCTGCCCGTGTTCATTGACGCGCGGCACGGCTTCGACGGTCATTGCGTCGGCAACGACGTCCTGCAAGACATAGCCGACCGGTGAAAGCAGGGTGGCGACAACGAACCAGGCCTCGAGGGACATCAGCTCAGCCATGCGCCGCGGTTCGGCCACCATGCCGAGCATGATCAGCAGGCTGGTGGCGATCAGTCCGGCGCCCAGCCATACCAGCCCGGCCTTGTACCGCCAAATCAGGTCGACCAGGTGTCCGAGCGGCATCTTCAAGGCCCAGGGAATCCCTGCCCAGAAGCCCAGAGCAGCGAGGAAGGCTGCGGACAAGCCGAGGTACTCCTTGACGAAGAAAGTGCCAACGATCTCGGTCAACCCGGACACCCCCGCTGCGGCATAGACCAGCAGTGGTGGCAGGTAGGAAAGCCGCATTGCACGGACGAGTTCGAGAATGTTGTCGGCAAACCAGTGACGGACGGCGGCGAGCATTACACAACTCCATGGGGCGGGAAACCGTGTGACCGCGACAACCGGCCCGGCAGTAGCCGGACTGGCCAGCGGCCGACCGGAACAGCAGTACGGGGAAGCCGGCGCTATTCTGTCAGCAAAGGTTCGGCCGGCGCTGCAGGACGATCTCTCGAAGAGAACAAATTCACCTTGGTTCGGGGCTTCAAGGCCTAGGCCTGGATGTGTTCGGCGTACCCATTTTCGTGTAATCTCAGGCCGTTGCGGAGTGCTCCGGATACACGAAGGGAATCCGCCTGGCCAGTGCGCGTCTGCCTTAGCTGCAGCTGCCCGTTTGCGTGCGAAGCCTGCAGTGCGAAATCGAAGCGGTCGGGTTGTGCGCACAGAACGAGATCGCCGATGGGCAGATTAGGGTTGTTGTCAGCCTGAAAGCGGCGACCGAAATCGGAGTTGCGTACGCGGGCGGCGTAGAGTTCCGGGTCGGGGTTTTCGCCGTGCAGCAGTGCATCGAGATAGTCCGCACAGGCGATATCCTCATCACCGTCGCGATCGACCCATTCGCCGGTGATCACGAAGCATACCTCCTCCGGTTTTAACGCCAACAGCGCTTTTGCCGTGGCACGGCCCAAGACAAGACTGCCGGCGAACAGCGCCCGTGCGTCGCGAAAACGGCCAAGACCGCGGACACCCGCGGCGGTGGTCTGAATCAGCGGCCGGCCAGTCAGGTCAGCGCCTTGCAGGGCCAACGGCGAATTGCCGAAATCAAAACCGGGGATCGGGTCCCCTCCGCCGATGGCGCCGGTGGTGACCGCGTCCGGCAAACGTCTCAGCAGGCGGAAGGCTCCAGAAATCGTTTCCACAGGGTAAATCCTGCTGACACCGGCGGCAATAGCATAGGCAGCAGTAGTGAAGGAGCGCAGCACGTCGATCACCACTACGGCATCGGTGGGCTCGTTGGTTGGATCAAGACGATTCAGGAAGACGCGGCGGGTACGCATGATGGTGTACAAATCCTTGGAGTGATCGAATGCCGTGACTGAAGAGAATCAACGATCTTTGGCGAGCAGTTCGTTTTCAGACCACCAGCGGAGGTTCGACACTTTGCCACTGGACAGCAGGATCATTTCCATGGCGTTCGCCAGTCTTTCAACCGTTGGGGCATTGGCAAATTTCTTCAACCACTTGCGCACGAATGGCGTGGATGGCTCAATGAAACACAGGAAGCCGTTCTCTTTCTCTTCGTAGTTGCTGCAACCAATCCAGAGCGGGTAGTCAGGGTTGACCAGTTCAACCATCACCCCCCAGTCCTCGACTCCGACCGTGCGGATCAGGAAGCCGTGTGCCGGCAACTGCTGGGACAGGTACTCTGCCAGGCGGAGGCCGTAACGACCAGGATTGATTTGGTTGTCCTCGCCTGGATAGGGCGGAAAATCAGCAGAGATGAATTCCATCTGCGCTCGCATGGTAATCCTTGAGCAATGATTAATGATCGGGGGTACCAGACGGCGATCACGAGCCGGTCCCGCGTGGCGTTCTATTCGGCTTTCTGCCAGCTCTTATCCGGGTTGAAGCGGCTCATCCTGAGCGCAGCAGTTTCGGTATTCTTGCCCAGGTTTTTCTGAAAGACCGTGCCGTCGTGATTGACGATGAAGGTCATTATCCCGGAGACCCCATATTTCGCTGGATAGGCAACGACGGCAAAGCCGCCGATTAATTTGTCATTGACCAGATAGTCATAGGCGCCGCCTGGCGCATCCTTGCCCTGTGCGGTCAGCATCCGGTAACGGTAGCCATGATATGCCGTCGGCTGCACGCTAGCGGTTTTCGGGACGTAGCCTTCGCGCGTCGCTGCGCCAACCAGCGGTCCCAGCGGACTTGGCCGCTGGTCTGTCTCGACCGGCCAGAAAAGACCGTCGCGAGTGCCCTCACTGGAGACAAAACGCTGGGCGAAGTCGTTTGATCCATTGCCATCCAGGTCATCGGCAGCATACTCCCGTTGCGCATCGACGATCGCCAGCAGCGTCTGGATCGTATCCAGTTCATTCCGACCGATACGTCGGTTGATGATTTCCTCGCGTCCGGCCGCCGCATCGAAGACCCAGCGATCACCCCGGCGTACCAGAGGAGCGGGGAAGGGCCAGTCATCATCGCCGACAAGAATCACCGCTCGGCCATCCGATGTCAGGCTGATAGCGTGCTTGCGGTCATAAGCAGCCAGGAATTTCTCCCAGTCCCGACGGTCGGCAATTGTATCGCCACTTGCCAGCCAGCTTCGCGATGCCGGACCGAGCACGGCCAACAGCGCGTTTACGTCCTTGGCGCGCACGGCTTCAGCCAGCGCCCTGACGGCATCTTCAGGCTGGGTAAAGCCTTGCTGAGCAGGCTTCTGCGTCGCCGGTACAGTCTCTGCAGCATTGATCATGGGTGATGTCACCAGCAGCAGCCCGAGCGCGAGCGCTTGCATCGTGTTATGGAAGTTCATCGTATTTTTCTCCGCAGAAAGGGGGGACGGACCTTCTCAGCGACCACGGCCGCCGCCACCGCGGAAGCCGCCACCACCTCCGCCTCCGCCGCCACCACGATATCCGCCGCCACTGGAGAAGGCTGCATGACCCCCACCTCGACCTCCCATGTCTGCCCTGCTGGCACTGCCGCGCTGGCTGGCCTCACGCGTCGAAGCACCGTTGCCCACTCCAGAGAAGCCGCTGCTACCCGCAGGCTCGTGCATTCCGGCGCTGCGCGGCCGCGCGCCACCCTCGAAGCGGTCACGTGTCGAGGTCCCAGCACCCCGATCATCACTCAGCCTGCGGTCGCTCGACACGGCACGCTCCGGTCCCCGGTTCTCTGGTCGCCCAGCTTCACCGCGAGCACCCAGAGACTCGCGCGATCGGCCATCAGCCTGCCCGACGCGCTCGTTCAACTGGTCGCGATCCATGCTTTTGAGTTCAGTGCGCCCGGCATCGGCATGGCCACGAAAATTCTCGCGCGCCTGTACCGCCTGCGCATTTCCGCCACGGTTGTACTGGCGGGCGACGTTCTGATCGCGGTAGGCGACTCCCCCGCGGTGATCGACGTTGTGGTTCCAGCGGTTGCTGCTGATGTTGGTGCGATTGAAGGAATTGTAACGATTGACGTTGATATCGACGTTGCCGCGGCCCCAAGCCCAGTTGCAACTGCCCCAGATCGCCGCGCCGACGACCACGCCGGTGGCGAAAGCGAGGCCAGGTGGATAGACATAGGCCGGTGGGTAGACGTAATACGGTGGCGTGGAATACCACCAACTGCCATAAACGACGGTCGGGTTATAGCTGGGCACATATACCACCTCGGGCTGGGGCGATTCGATTACGTAGATCTTCTGGCTGCCCTGCGTCTCGATTCTCACTACCTGCTGTTCGGTGGTCTTGAGATGTCCAGTCGTGTCGGCTCGGGCACGCAGGCTCTGCACGGTGTCCAGCACATCCTGCTGCTGCGCCAGGAAGGCGTCGCCGAGCTTCTGCATCCAGTCGAGATTGTCGCTCATCTGCTGTACCACCTGCGGTACGGCGGTCAGCGATTTGACCGCCGGGTCCCAGGACTGCTTGGCCATCGCCGTCTCCAGCGTCGCTCCGCTGACCTTGGGATTGGCTTTCACCCAGCGCGCTGCCTGAACCACTTCGAGGGGATAGGTGGACGCCATCAGAATCTGCGCCAGCAGCGGATCCGGATAGAGGGCGATCGGTGCCAGGAGCCGATCAAGATCCTGTTGGGAGAAGGTCTTGGCCGGCGGATTTCCTACCGTCGCTCCAGGTGCCAGAGTAGTTTGGGAATGCTGCGCCAGCACCGTTGACCAGGCGAGCATCAGTGCCATGACAAGCGCACAGGATCGGGTAGGGGTTGATTCCATCAAACCTCCTCGGGCGTTAACCATCACGGAAAGATTCAAAATCCAACAACTCGTATTGACCAGGAACAAACGACGGACGACATTTGGCAAACAAATGTGAGCATAAGCGCAGACCGGTATGCATGGCAACCAGATGCTACGACTGGAACTACATTAATCGCGTGGAAGGCCCTTATTTTCTGGCTTTCCGGTAGACTATCGGTGTTCAAAAGAACACCTGTTGAAGGATTAAGCTGGTCAATAGCCAAGAGACGCTTGCGCCGATTAGAGTGCCCCATTCTAGAGGTATGTCGGGTGCGGCCTCGCTGGCCACGAAGTTCACTCGTCAGTGGCACTCGGCTGCCGGACAGGAGGATGCAATGCGTGCTGGCAGATGGCTGGTGGTTTCATTGTTGATCAGTTGCGCGGCCTGGGCTGAGGTTTCACCGCCGCTGCCGCAAACGCTCGAAGAGGCCGGCGCACAGCGGCAGAGAGCCGCGTCGATGCGCGCCGAGGCGGAGCGTCGCTACGAGACCGAGCAAAAGAATTGCTATACCAAGTTTATGGTCAATGATTGTCTCGCAGCTGCCAAGAAGCACTATACGGCAGCGATCATCGAGGCTCGTCAGCTCGATCAACCGGCCCGTGACTTCGAGCGCGCGGTGAAGAGGCAGGAAGTCGAGGCGAAGGAAGCACAGCGGCTTGCCGATCAGCCTCGCCGCGAAGCAGGGCAGCAGGAGAGTGCCGAGCGCTTTCGTGCCGAGGAGGCGGCGCAGGCCGCTGCACGCGAGCAGAAGCTGGCCACCAAGGCGGCCAAGGCCGAAGAAGGGCACCGCAAAGAAGCGGCCAGGCAGGCCAAGAGACAGGCCAAACTCGAGAAGCGGGCGCAGCAGGAGACCGAGCGCGAAGCCAGGCAGGCTGCCAGGGAAGCGGGCAAGCCAGCCGGCGGGGCCGCCGCCGACTGAGACGGGGTGAATCAATCTACCGCGCGACCGAACCGTGACGTTGCGCGCTCGCTCACTCAGCGCCTATCTGTCTGATATGTCTCGTCGTTCGCTGGCGCCTTGCATCTTAGGAATGTTCAATAATCAATCTGTGGAAATTCATTGCTGGACTGGGAAAATGCTGGGATTCCATTGATCAGCTTTCGCAAATTGTTTTTGAAACGTTCCTTAGCCTGTTTGCGACGATTTCTTTACCACCTCTCAGAGGCACGGCAACCGCGTTTTCCAGTCGGGCATCAACACCAGTTCGCATGCAACGCTGGTTCCGTCCTCAATCACCAATTCAAGCTTTCCGATATCGCTGCCAAGCGAAGCAACAATCATGCTGGTCGGATAGGTGGGGGTTGAACACCTATGGCTCCTGCGACTGCTCACCCAACTCGGCGACGATCAGCTCGTCGCCCGAATCACAGCACATAGGCAAAGGGCCAATCCCAGCCTTCCTGCAACGCCTGCTTGGTGATGATGACGCGCACCCGGTTAGTCGGGCTCATCAGGTACTGGTTTTCGGGGGCGGCCAGATCGTTGGTATCGGCTGTCTTGATGGCGATTTCCGCCTCATCCAGCACGCCGACGTTGATCAGCCATTCCTTGGCGTCGAGCGCGTGAATATGGTTGCCATCGCGCTGGTCACCGCCGGTGCGTTCTACCTGCACCAGCAGGATCGGTCGAATGGGAGTGCTGGTATTGGCGTGCAGCGTTTACGCCGAGGCGTCCAGATCGCGCAGGCGGTCCAGTGCGGTGCGCCTGTCGGTGCCACTGCGCGGATCAAGGTTCAAGGGCATCTTGATCATGCCTCCCCGGTCCAGGGCGATGCTTTTGACTTCGACCAGCACATTGGCGTGATGACCCGGCTTCGGGTTTTTGCCGCCGGTCGGCGCAACGTCCTTCGGTGTGGCGGTCAGTTCAAGGACGAAGCAGGGGTTGAAACCGTAGAGCGTCGAAAACGCCAGTTCGGATACCGCCTTGTGCCCTTCGTCCATGACCACGACCGGCCGAATGAGGCGCAGCGCATTGCCCAGCGAATCCTTCACCTGCGGCCATGGGTAGCTTGACCCGGCCAGATCGTAAATGTCGAGGTTGGGGTTTGCCGCAAGCGCCGCCGCATGGGCGTGCTGCTCCCATTCAGGCGGGCAGAACCCATCCACGTCGCCCCGGTCGCGGAACATCTTCAGCGAATCCTTGTTCTCGCGATTGCCCGCTTGCAGCATCAGCAACATCACGCACAGATGGCTTTCGACATCACGAGCATCAAGCTGATCGGCCTTTTCCAACAGGCGAACCGCATTTCCGGACAACACGTCGAGCATTTGCCGGTACGGGTGATGCCGGTCCGCCAGTTGCCGCCTGGTCTGTGTGTAGATCGCCTCGTTGGGCACGATCCACAGCACAAAGCCTTCCTTTCGGCCGAGATACTGGCCAAAAATCTTCGACAGCGCGGCCACTGCCAGGAAGGTCTTGCCGCCGCCCGTGGGCACCTTGAAAACGATATTCGGCACCGCCCGGCAGATGCCGTCCTGCCGGGTGGAATACGGAACGGCGAGGCGGGAATCCGACAGTTTTCCGCTGGCGCAAAGCACCTCCCAGGTTTTCAGGGGGAAATCTGGGACCGGGCGCTTCAGGTCAGGGTCAGTCTCCTGCGCGTTGGAGGCCACGATCTTGTCCGCCTTCAGTTTCTGGCCGGACAATTCGGTCAGATAGTCCCCCAGCCGCGCCAGCACGCGGCCTTGGTAGTCGAGATCGCGCAACATTTCATCACCAGCTCGTCAAGGCGGAAAGCAGCAGAATCTCGATGTCAAATCGGCGACGTCTCGGTTCCAAACCCATAGATGCGGATGGCTTGCATATCAGTCTCCTTGTCCTTTTCGCTCGACACGGTACAGCGCCCACGGCAGCGGCGCGAATTCGACCGGCAGGCCCGCTTCGTTCAGCATCTTTTGCGAGACGAACTTCACCGGCGCAAACACCAGAGGTTTCTTGCCCGGTTTGCTTTCCGACAGGGCCTTGGCCTTGGCCAGCGTCAGCGCCGATGCGCGGGACTTGAGGAAGTCCAGTTCCGGCTTGTAGATCAGCCAAACATGGAATGCCGACGATTCGCCCAGATAACCGTGACCGTCCTGTTCAGACACCTTGGCGGGGTCGATGGCTTCGTTGGTCGCCATGTGGAAGAGCAGCGCGCCAAGCTGTGCAAAATCCGGCAGCGCGTCGCCGGTCAGCAGGTGGTCCAGGTTGACGGCTTTGCCCAGTATGCAGTAGGTATAACGGCCGCCCAGGCCTGCCACCCGTTCGGTGACGGACTTCACCCCTTCCACCCGCAACTCGTCGTCCCTGACCTTCTGTTCGATCCGGTCGAAGCGATGGCCTTCGAGGTTTTCGATGTCGGCAATCTGGTCGAGCTGTCAGCCTTTTTCAGGTCGCTGAACGTGAGGGATTGTTGCAGCAGCGTTTCGCGCTGTGTCCCCTGAAAGGCATAGCCCTTGATCACTCATCCATATCTTAGGTGCGTTCCAGCAGGTCTGGACGCCATTTGTCCTTTTTCTTGGCATAGATCAGCAAGTAATCGTGATCTTCGGAGAAGAACTTTGCCGACGGTTTTGGGGAAAAGTTCTTGTGCAAAATGCAGGTCGCGACGAAGTTCTGTTCGCCGAAGATCGCATCCAGCATCGCCCGCGCACGATGAATCTCGTTGTCGTCCAGCGTCACCCAGAGGCTGCCGGCCTGGCCCAGCTGGTCGTGCAGCAATCGCAAGCGCGGCCACATCATCGCGCACCATTTGTCGTGCCGCAGGCCGTCCTCGATCCCGACCGGGTTCTCGCTCAGCCACTGCTGCATCATCTGGCTGTTCACGTTGTCGTTGTAGCACCAGCCCTCGTTGCCGGTGTTGTACGGCGGGTCGATGAACACGCAATCGACCTTGCCGGCGACCATCGGCAGCAGTGACTCGAGCGCGTGCAGGTTGTCGCCGTGGATGACGAGATTGCCATCCAGACGTGGTTCGCCGACCGACTTGGCGGCGTTTGGCAGCAAAGGGCGGTGCGGCACGGCCAGATGGTGGTTAAAGACGAATTCCTTGCCCTTGAAATTCAGTTCCGGCATGGCGCTCTCCGTGCTTTACGACCTCTCAGGCGATCCCCTGGCTGGCCAGATACTCTTCGTAGTTGCCGAGGTAGCTGATCGCCTTGCCGTCGGTACGTACTTCGAGGATACGGGTGGCGAGCGATGACACGAACTCGCGGTCGTGCGAGACGAAAATCAAGGTTCCCTTGAACTTCTCGAGCGCGGTATTGAGCGACTCGATCGATTCCATGTCGAGATGGTTGGTGGGCTCATCGAGGACCAGCACGTTCGGTCGCATGAGCATCAATTTGCCGAAGATCATCCGTCCCTGCTCTCCGCCCGAGATCACCTTGACCGCTTTTTGCACTTCGTTGCCCGAGAATAGCAGGCGTCCGAGCGTGCCGCGGACCAGCGTCGACAGGTCATCGCCGTCGCCGGCGCTGCTGCGTGCATAGCCGGAGATCCAGGCAGTCAGACTGAGGTCGCTGTTGAATTCGTTGGCGTGATCCTGCGCATAGTAGCCGGGGCGGGCTTTATCCGCCCATTTGATGCTGCCGCGCTGGGGTGACAATTCGCCCATCAGCAACTTCAGCAGGGTGGTCTTGCCGACGCCGTTTTCGCCGATGATGGCCAGACGGTCGCCGCCGTTGAGCGTCAGGTCGAGCTTGTTGAAGATCTTTCGCTCGCTGTCGTGATAGCCGAAGCTCAGGTTCTGGATTTCGACGGCTTGCCGGTGCAGCTTCTCTTTCTCGTCAAACTCGAAGCGGATCCACGGGTACTGGCGCGATGAAGGTTTGACGTCTTCCGGTTTCAGCTTGTCGATCAGCTTCAGGCGAGAAGTCGCCTGTTTGGCCTTGGAAGCGTTGGCCGAGAAGCGGCGAACGAAATTCTGCAGTTCGGCGATGCGCTCCTTGGCCTTGGCGTTGGCGCTCTGCTGGCGCTCGCGGGCCTGTGTCGAGGCTTCCATGAAGTCGTCGTAGTTACCCGGATAGACGGAGATCTTGCCGTAATCCAGGTCGGCCATATGCGTACAGACCTGGTTGAGGAAGTGTCGATCATGGGAAATGATGATCATCGTGCTGTTGCGCTCGTTGATCGTGTTTTCCAGCCAGCGGATGGTGGCAATGTCGAGGTTGTTGGTCGGTTCGTCGAGCAACAGGATGTCCGGGTCGGCAAACAGCGCCTGGATCAACAGGACGCGCAGCTTCCAGCCGGGAGCGACATCGCTCATCGGGCCAAAGTGCTGTGCGGCCGGGATGCCGACGCCCAGCAGCAGTTCGCCGGCGCGCGCTTCGGCCGTGTAGCCGCCGTACTCGGCGAATCTGGCCTCGAGGTCGGCGGCATGCATATAGTCTTCCTCGCTCGCTTCCGGGTTGGCGTAGATGGCATCCTTTTCGAGCATGCAGGCCCACATCTGCTCGTGACCCATCATCACCACGTCGATCACGCGCTGTGCTTCAAAGGCGAACTGGTCCTGGCGCAGATAGGCCATGCGTTCGTGCAGATCCTTCGAGACGTTGCCGGCAGTGGGTTCGAGTTCCCCGGCCAGGATTTTCATGAAGGTCGATTTACCAGAGCCATTGGCGCCGATCAGCCCGTAGCGATAGCCTTCGCCGAACTTGATCGAAACGTTTTCAAAAAGGGGTTTGACCCCGAACTGCATGGTGATGTTGTTGGCGACGAGCACGAATAAACCTCGGTAAAATCATCAGGTTGCAAAAGATCGATATTGTACCCCAGCGGCTGTCGAGGCGCTGTTGCTTCTGGCTTGGGGGGTGCGGCGCAGTCTGTTCTTCAGCGATTGTCGAGCGCCAGCTTGACGCCGAAACCGAGCAGTGCGGTGCCTGCCAGGCGGGTTGCCAGCTTGCGTACCAGGGGCAGCGACCGCAGCCTGCGCGCGACCGCGTTGCCAACCAGTACCAGGCCAGCCTGGTAGAGAAAACTGATCAGGGTCACGTGCGCGATCATCACCCCGAGCGTCAAGGCTGAAGCGTCGGCGCGCAGAAAGAGCGGGAAGAAGGCCACGAAGAAGAGTACCACCTTCGGGTTGGTGAGACCGACCGTGAAGGCCTGCCGGAAATACACCCAGGCGCTTTTTCTGGTCTCCGGGCTGCTGTTGTCACTGCTGACCGGCTGGCGCAGCAGTTGCAGCCCCATCCAGCCCAGATAAGCGACGCCAAACCACTGCAGGCCCTGGAAAAGGGCGGGGTTTGCCTTCATCACGGCGGCCAGGCCGACAATCGCCGCGATCATATAGGCCATATCGCCGAGCAGTGTTCCGAGGACGGCTCCCAGGCCGGCGGTGATGCCGTTGCGTGCCGTGGCGTTGAGAATCGCCAGCGTGCCGGGACCGGGTATCAACTGGAAGACGAGAATCGCGGCGACGAAGCTCTCGTAGTTCTGGATTTCAAACACGGGTCGATTTCTTTGGGAGGATCAGAGACGAAACCTCCAACAAAGCGTCGAGTTCCGCCCACAGGGGGTCACAGAGGCCGTCACGGTAAGCGGCTTGCCGGAAGCACGGGTGCTCTTTACGGTAGACCTCCCACAGACGGTGCCGCTGATCGGCGATGCAGCTCCTGACGTTGGCCAAGCGGTCGGCAGCCTTGACCACCAGGGCCAGTTCAGTGGCGCCGCTGACCGTTGCCAGTCTGGCATAGGTGCTGGCCTTGCGCTCGGCCCGGTTGGCACCGGGAGCGTCGGTCAGCAGGCTGACGCAGTCGGCAATCAGGGATCCGAAGCGCTCGCGTATATCGCTTTCGCGGATTTTTGTATCCTCGACAACATCGTGGAGATAGCCGACGATCTGGGCTTCGGCGCCGTAGGGCGACAAAAGACCGACAACGGCTTCGAGATGAAAGGCGTATGGCCGGTCACCGTACATCTGGTTGCCGTGCGCCGTCAGCGCAAAAGAGCGGGCTTCATCAAGCATGGGCAGGTCTCATCATTCGTGTTGGTGTTGTTCGCGATGACTATTGGCCGGGGAGAACGAGACCGCGAGGGCGCACAGTCCTTCCCATTGCTGTCGCCAGAAGCCACTCTGTGCGGCCGATTCCGGCAGCGGCCCTGGCCTGAGGCCACAGGGTGGCATCGTCTGGCCGCGATACTGGGTGCCGAAGATTTGATCCCAGATAGGCAGGAGGACCGCGAAATTGCAGCCAAAGCGGTATTGCCGGCCAGCCGGCAGGTCGATGGCATGATGCCAGCGATGATAGCGGGGGCTGACCAGCAGGAGTTCGCCAAAGTGTCCGAACGATAGCCGGGCATTGACATGCGACAGGTTTTCGATGGTCTTGACGACGATCAGCAGGCCAACGAAGTGACCCGGGGGGACGCCGATCAGCAGCGCAACGATGGCGAACCAGGCACCGCCTACCAGGTCGTCGAGGAGATGGTTGCGGCTGTCCGTCCACAGCGTCATCTGGCGCTGGCTGTGGTGGATCGCGTGCAGTGCCCACCACCAGCGGAAGGTGTGCGAAAGGCGATGGCGCCAGTATTCGGTAAAGTCCAGGATGCACAGATAGACCAGGAAACTGAGCAATGGCCAGGCTTCCAGGGCGGGGAACAGATCCTCGAGTTGCGGCGGGATGATGTCGTTGAAGCGCAACCAGCCTTCGAGGGTGCCGAACAGCGGGGCCAGCAGGGCGAAAACGAACAGCGGAATGATTCCCAGGCGGTCCAGAAAGGAATACAGCACGTCCACCCGCACCGCCTTGCGGTCTGGCCAGACCTCGATCGGTCGCAGTGCCTCCAGGGGGCGCAGCAGCAGGAAAGCGGCGGTGATCTGCAATACCCCGCAGAGGAAGAACTCGATGCCGTCGAAAGCCATTTCCAGATAGCTGCCCATGCCCGTGGCCAGCAGCACGGGTTGCAGCAGATGCGCCAGTAGCCAGCCCTGCAGTTCGACAAACGCTTCAATGCAGGCGTTAATCATGATGACCGCCGCGTGGCAAAACAGAAGCCCTTGTTCTTGAGGCCAGAGATCAGGGGGTCCAGCATCGGTGCAAAGGGATCCTTGCGTGACCAGATGCCGAGGTGGGCCATGACGATGTCGCCATCCTTGAGACGGTCGAGGGCGCGCTGCAGCAATACCGGGTTGGGGTAGGTGTCGGAGGGCAGTTCGTCGCCGAGAAAGCCCGCCGGGGCCCAGCCAACATGCTGGTAGCCACAGGCTCGTGCTGCGGACAGCGTGTTCGGTGTGGTGCGGCCTCCTGGAGCACGCCAGAGGGGGTCGAGTCGACGACCGGTGAGTTCCTGGAAGCGCTGATCGGGACCTTGCAATTCCTTGCAGATGGCGCGCGCGTCGAGGTTCTCGGTGAGGCCATTCGGCAGCCGGTAGCGCACCTCCTCGCCGCTGTCGCCACGAAAACTTCCGTGTCGCCAGGTATGGCTGCCGAAGGCGTGGCCTTCTGCGACGCGTGCCTGCCAGTAGGGTGCCCAACTGGCATCGAGAGCGTGATCGCCACGGCTGGTGGCTTCCTGCGCCAGAAAGAAGGTCGCTTTGACCCCGTGCCTGGCCAGAGTCTCGGCGATCAATTCGGCATGGCGCATATTGCCGGTGTCAAAGGTCAGGTAGAGCGTCCTCTTGCAGGCATCGGCATGTGCGGCAGGAATGATCAGCGCCGGCAGGGTCGTCAGCAAAATCGGAAGCAGGTGGCGAAGGTCAGGTTTCATCTCAGGCCGGCGTGGTTGGTAAAGAACACGCCGTGCGGCGAACTGCCGACCGTGATCGACTGTTTGATTTTCTTGGTGACCAGATCGAGAACCTGCACTTTGCGGGCGAAGCGTGCGGTTGTCCAGAGTTCCTTGCCGTCGGCGCGGACGATCATGTCGTCCGGTCCGCCAGGGACCTCGTATTTTTCCACCACCGTCATCGTCTGCGTATCGAGCAGCGAAATGCTGCCATCGATCGTACGGTTGGAAACATAGTAATGGCGTCCATCGCCCTTGGGTTGCAGATTGTGGGCCGCGGTGCCGGTGGCGATCTTCATCACGCTCTTGCGAGTGCGCCATTCGATGACCTCGACGACGCCTGCGCCCATGCAGGCCACCAGGAGATGGCGGTTGTCGGGGGCCATCATGATTCCGGCCGGTGTCGCGGCAACCGGTATGACCCAGGCGATGGTCTGCGTGCCGAGGCTGATGGCCATGATTTCGTTGGAGTCCTGGAGGGTCACGAAGACAAACTGGCTGTCGTTGTCAAAAGCCATGTGTGATGGTGTTTTCGGTGCGGGCAGGCGGGCGACCAGTCGGAAGTCCCTGGGGTCGTAGAGGTCGACGCGGTCAAGGCGTAAGGAGGTGGCGACGAACCATTTGCGGTTCGGCGAAAAGCCCAGTTGATAGGGGTCCGAGATGTTGCGGATGCGTTTCTGCTCCTGACCGGTGTTCGGGTCGAAGAAGACCAGTTGGTTGGAAGCGGCACAGGCCACAATCAGCGACTTGTCGTCGGGTGTCGGCATCAGGTGGTGCGGTTCCTTGCAGACGGCTACCTTGCCAGTGACCTGATAGGTTTCGGTATCGATCAGGCTGAGCGTGCCGTCTGCCGAATTGAGGGCGATCGCCAGCCCGGCATGCGCGGCGATGGCCGGGCACAGCAGTGGAACGATCAATAGCCATCCGGCAAGACGGCGGAGGGAATTGGCCAGGCGGGAGATCATCGCGAGTAAAAGGAGAGCAAAAGATTCCACCAAGTATAAGGCCCTTCGCCTTCGTTCAGACCATGTGCGACAGGCTATTCATCAGTACTCAGTCGCTGGCGCCGGCGCGCACGTCGAACTCGACTTTCCAGTGCTGCGGGCCGTCGTGCGGCAGGGCTTCGAGTTCGAGGGTGCCGGCTTCGGTGATGCGCGCATGCAGCCTGACGCGTACCACTTCGCCGGCGGCACGGCCTTCGCTCGGCAGCGTGGTCTGGATTTCGTCGAGTTCCTGCAGTTCTTCGGGTTCCCAATCGTCAAGCAGGGTGCCCACCTGGTCCTGACGGCGAACCGAAGATCCGAAGAAGCGAAAGCGCACCTGTTCGCCGACGACCAGGCCGAATTCCTGCTCCGACAAGGCGGCCTCGCTGCCTTCCTCCATGCCGAACGGCGCCAGGCACAGTGCTTGCACCGGCGGTTGCAGGCCGGGTACCGCGGGCATCACCGATTCGACCGCGACGTAGTATGCCTGTGCCGTGCCGCCACGGATGCGCACGCCCTGGCCGCGCCGGACGTAGCCGTAATAAGCGGCCCCGCGCGCAACGGCGAGGTCAAGGTCGGCGCCTTCGAGCAGGCGTGCGGCCGGGGCAGCCTCGGCACTGAGCCAGGAATTGATCGTCGCCAGGGTACGTTCGGCGAGCAGTTCGGACTTGAAGACGCCACCATTGAAGAGTACAGCGGTCGGATGCAGAAAGGTTGCGTCTTCGGGCAACTCGCCGATGAAACCCGCGAGATCAGCGGTCGCGGCGACCTGGCGGGCGAGAAAAGCGGCCAGGTGACGGGTGACGGCGGCGTCCTGCGCGTAGGGCAGGCCGAGCTGCGTCAGACCGCCACGCCCACGGCCCTGTGGGCGATCGGCGATGGCTGCGGGCGGGAAGAAACCTTCGAGCAGTGTCGCGGAGAGTTCAGCACGCGTCAGTTCGGTGCGGATCGATCCGCCGATCAGCTTGGCGCCACGGCTGGCGATCACCAGCGGCACGACAGCAATTTCAGGATCGCTGAGCAGCGTTTCTTTGGCACCTCGGCAGGCGTGCGTCAGCGCCCGCAGTTGCCAGGCGTCGAGCTTGCTGCCCTGGGCGGACAGCTTGCCGGCGACGGCATAGGCCAGCGCCAGGTCCATGTTGTCACCGCCGAGCAGGATGTGCTCGCCGACGGCGACGCGATGCAGTTCGAGGTTACCTTCGCGTTCGAGCACGGCGATCAGCGAAAAGTCGCTGGTGCCGCCGCCGACATCGACGACCAGGATGATGTCGCCGGGCCGTACCTGTTTGCGCCAGCCGCCGGCACTCTGCTGAATCCAGCTGTAGAGCGCCGCTTGCGGTTCTTCGAGCAGGGTCATGCGCTCGCAGCCGGCGGCGCGCGCCGCTTCGGCAGTCAGTTCGCGGGCTGCAGGGTCGAAGGAGGCGGGAATCGTGACGACGATCTCCTGCTCGACGAAAGGGACCTCCGGCTGCGCCTGATCCCAGGCGGAGCGCAGGTGGCCGAGATAGCGCAGCGAGGCTTCGAGCGGTGACAGGCGCGTCACTTCCGGCGGTGCGTCGTTGGGCAGGATCGCTGCGCGCCGATCGACGCCGGCGTGACAGAGCCAGCTCTTGGCGCTCGACACCAGACGGATCGGCGTCGCTGCACCGCGGCTGCGCGCCATTTCACCAACCGCATGGTCCTGTTCGTTGGTCCACGGAAGGTCCAGATCGCCGGCGGCGAGCTCGCTCGGGTGCGGCAGGTAGATGAACGACGGCAGCAGGCCGAGCGCCTCGACCGAGCCGGGTGCGGTCAACTGGGGTACCTGCAGCACCTCCTGCACGACCTGTTCGCCGTCGCAGGCGCCGATATCGACATAGGAGAGGGCGCAGTGAGTGGTGCCCAGATCGATGCCGATCGAAAATTTTGGCTCGCTCATAGTTCCACCTCCGCGGGGGCAACGATGTTCAGTTGATGACTGCCGCTCAGCCTGGGCAGGCGCGTTTCGACCACACGCCAGCCGCGGTGAGTGATGCTGCCGTGGAAGGGCGGCTGGCCGACGACGTTGCCGGTGACGCGAATCGCCGCAGCGTCGAAGCCTGCCGGCAGCGTGATCCGGCTGCCTTCGGCTTCATCGCGGACCGGGCTGATCGTGAAATGGTCGTGCAGCACCTTGCGACAGCCTTCATGCACGACGCGCACCGCAGCGCCGATGTCGGCGTCGGCATAGGCGGCGACGTCCTCCTGAATGAAGTCGATGAAGCGCGCCTCTCGCTGCAGCAGGCCAAGGAGTTGCAGTGCGCCGTCGGGAGCGGCTTCCCGGAGCGGCACGACCACCGGTTTGGGGGCCGGCGCCGGTGCCGAAGGTTCGGCGCGCTGTTCTCCGGAACGCAGCGCCTGAACGCGCCCGGCAAACTGGCCATCGGAAAGGATCGAGAAGAAGGTGCCAAAGGCAAGGGAGATCCTGCTCAACAGGGAAGGATGGGCTGGTTTCATAAAATGGTCCTGGTGGGTCTGCCGCTGCAGCGGCGCGGTAAGGGGCTTCAAGACTCCGTCACGGCTGGCAGGCAAACGCCGCGCCGGGTCTTCTTCGAAGAGGGGCAATCGCTTTGTGGTTTGCGCATAGCTGGCCGTCGCCGGGGTGTAAGAGCATACCAGTCGAAGGGTACCTAACGATCATGACTATTCCGGGCACCACCGATCATGAAAGTCATGACCGCTGCCCTCTCTCCCGCCAGTGGGGGGAGGGGAGATGCGTGATAAAGGCACGATGCCGAGTCAGTGCTGGCCCTTCCGGCAGGTCTGTTGCAGTGCAATATATACGATTTTTCAGTTTCAGGGTAGCACCGGGCCGGATCTGATCGGTTGGGGGACGCCCCGCTGGCTGATCCACCCGACAAGGCCGAGCGTCTCCTGCTCAGGCTAGCGTGGGCCGGTGCTGGACAAACCAGAGCGCCGTCTCGCGGGCGACGGCCCCGAGAGCGGCGGCCGGATCGGGCGACACGGGCGGCAGCAGTTTCAGTTCATGGTGGCAGCTCAACTGGTGCAGGGCGCGTCGATTGCTGGCCGTCACACGTTCGTCGTCCTCGCCGACGAGAACCAGCAGCGGAGCGCTGAGCGAGCGCAGGTAGAGCATGCCGGCCAGATCGATCAGACCACCGCGGCAGACGATGGCAAAGATGTCATGGTCGCGCAGGGCGGCAACGCGCAGCGCCACCGGAGAACAGTCGCCAGCGGCGCAGAGGCCGATCGGCAGGGTCGGCAATTCACCCAGCAGCATCCGTTGCTTGATCAGCGTGAGTGTGTCGAGCAGGCGTCTGGCGAGCAGCGAGACGTTGTGGTGAATGTCGGCGAAGCGTTCTTCGGCGTGCGTCAGCAGGTCGAGCGTCAGCGTGCCGATACCGGCGTGCTGCAGGACCACGGCCAGAGCGTCGTCGCGCGCCTCGGGATTCTCGCCGGCATGCGTCAGCACGACCAGGGCCGACAAGCGCGCCGGCAGGCTCAGCAAGCCTTGCAGTAGAGCCTGCCCGGTGGGGATGGAGATCGGCGTATCACCCGGAAAACTGATGGCTTCGTTCACCGCCGCTCCAGCCGCACCGGCACGCGACGCGGTCCGAAAGGCTTGCCGAAACGGGTGAAGTGGCCGGCAATCAAGGTTCCGCAGTGGGGGCAGCGGCCATCGCTCGGCAGGTCGTAATGCCGGATGCTGTACCAGTCGCGCTCGATCAGGGCAGCCTGGCAAGACGGGCAGAAGGTGGTTCCGCCTTCGCTGTCGTGCACATTGCCGGTGTACACGTAGTGCAGGCCGGCGTCGATGGCGATGCGCCGCGCCTGTGTCAGCGTCGATGGCGGGGTAGGGGGCAGGTCGTTCATTTTCCAGTCGGGATGGAAGGCGGTGAAGTGCAGCGGGACTTCCGGCCCCAGTTCGCGCGCCACCCAGTCGGCGAGTGCCTTGATCTCGCCGGCGGAATCGTTCTTGCCCGGAATCAGCAGGGTGGTGATTTCGAGCCAGCACTTCGTTTCATGATGGATGTAGGCGAGGATGTCGAGTACCGGTTGCAGGTGGCCACCGCAGAGCCTGAAGTAGAAATCGTCGGTGAAGGCCTTGAGATCGACGTTGGCGGCGTCCAGAACGGCGTAGAACTCGCGCGCCGGCTCGGGATGGATGTAGCCGGCAGTGACGGCCACGGTCCTGACGTCGCGTTCATGGCAGGCCCGCGCAGTGTCGATCGCGTATTCGGCGAAGATGACCGGGTCGTTGTAGGTGAAGGCTACCGACTGGGCGCCGTAGGCAACCGCTGCGGCGGCGATGCCCTCGGGAGTCGCGGCGTCGAGCAGGCGGTCCATGTCTTTCGACTTCGAGATGTCCCAGTTCTGACAGAATTTGCAGGCGAGATTGCAACCGGCAGTGCCGAAGGAGAGGATCGACGAGCCGGGATAGAAGTGGTTGAGCGGCTTTTTCTCGATCGGATCGATGCAGAAGCCCGACGAACGCCCGTAGGTGGTCAGCACCATCTGACCACCGAGGTTCTGGCGAACGAAGCAGGCGCCGCGCTGACCCTCATGCAGTCTACAGTCACGCGGACAGAGGTCGCACTGAATGCGTTCGTCTTCGATGGCGTGCCACCAGCGACCCGGATGTGCCGATTCCGGCACCTTGGGTGAATGGTCTAGTTCTCTTTCCATTTTCGTACTCCATAACGCGCGAGGACGAGCTGCTCGTGCCAGAAGTCGGCGGGCAGCCCGGCCTTGAGTTTCAGTTGTGCCAGGAATTGGCGTGGCTCGGGGAGCGACTCCCAGACCTGCGGCAGGAAGGTCGCGCGCCGCCTGCCGTAACTCACGATCAGGCCGTCGATGCCGGGTCGCAGACGCGCCAGCGCGTCGGCCTCGTCGACGACGGCGAAGGGCTCGGCCGGCGTCAGCAGTGAAACCTCGACGCACGTGCGTACAAACTCCGCCTGACTCAAGGGCGCAAAGCGCGTATCAAGAAAGGCCGCGGCAACGGCGTTTTCAGCGACGTTGGTGGCGAGCGGCCGGTGTGCTTCGAGGCTGCCGATGCAACCGCGCAACCGACCGTCCTGGGTGAGGGTGACGAACGTCGCTGCCGGTTCGGCAAGTTCCGGGAGCGGATCAACGGCCCGCGCGGCGAGTCCGAAACGCTTGGCGATCGCGTTGCGGGCGATCGACAGCAGAGCGCTGCCCAAGGCGTCAGTGGGCATGTGCGGGCTCCACGCTGAAACTGAAGGCGCCGTAGCCGACGACTCGCGACCGGTCGCCGGCGGTGTCGCCTGAATTGCGCAGGTCGATCAGTCTGGCCTGCAATCCGTGCCGGCGCGCAGCCAGCAACAGGCCATTGACCGGTGTCGCGCCACACGCCTGTTGATGGTCGATGTGCGCATCGAGCGCGACAATGTGTCGCGCGGTGTTGCTGTCGGTCTCCCGGGCCAGCGCGTAGGGCAGGTAGTGCGAAAGATCGGAGCTGATCACGATCAGCGTCTCATCTCCTCCCCACAGGCATTCGAGCACTTCCGCCACCGCTGCGGCCGAAGCGCGGCCGACCGCGAGCGGCAACAGCGTGAACCCGGCAAGCACCGTCTGCAGGAAAGGAAGCTGCACTTCCAGCGAGTGTTCGAGGGCATGCGCGGCGTCGCTGACGATGACCTGCGGCAATGGTTCGATGCTGGCCATGGCTTCCTGGTCGAGCTGGACGACGCCGAGCGGGGTGGCGAAGGCGCGGGAGGAGGGCAGCGCCAGCCCATCGACCGCGACCCGGTGAGTCGGTCCGAGCAGGATCACGCGACGAATGCGCTCGCGCAGGTTCGCGAGCGGCGCATAGATGCTGGCCGCGATCGGGCCCGAATAGACATAGCCGGCATGCGGGGCAATGATCGCCTTCGGGCGGATGCCGGGTGCCGGTGGCGGGTGGCTCAGCATTTGCTGGAGGTCGCGCGCCAGAGCCGAAGGGGAGCCGGGGTAGAACATGCCGGCAACTGCGGCCGGACGGATTGGCTGGGTTGAGTGCGTCACGTGCTTGCTCCTCGATGAAGGGCGGCTCGACCAGAGGGCCGCCGTGACCACGGGATGGGCGTGGCAGTGATCGTCTGGCCGCAACACCGCGGATTCATTTCGCCATCCCTGTGCGTATAACTGGTTAAAATTACGCCATGCCAAACTACTACGCAATCGTTCCTGCCGCCGGTTCGGGATCGCGCTTTGGCGGCGAGACGCCCAAACAATATCAGATGCTTGCCGGTCAACCATTGATCTATCACAGTCTCGCGGTTCTTTGTCACCATCCGCGCATCGAGCGTGTCTGGGTGGTGCTGTCGCCAGAGGATAGATGGTGGCGACAGCATGATTGGACAAGTCTAGGCTATAAACTTGAAACCATTTATTGTGGAGGTGCGACGCGATCCGCCAGCGTCCGCAATGGCCTCGACGCTGCGGCGACGGCTGCCGATGACGAAGACTGGGTGCTGGTGCATGATGCCGCGCGACCCTGTCTTTCGCAGGCGATGTTGACGGCCCTTTGCGACGAACTCGCCGACGATCCCATCGGCGGCCTTCTCGCGGTGCCGGTGGCGGACACGCTGAAACGCGCCGACGCCAGCGAGCGCGTGGCCGGTACCGAGCCGCGCGACGGCCTGTGGCAGGCGCAGACACCGCAGATGTTTCGTTATGGCCTGTTGGCCCGGGTTCTGGTCGAGCCGCTCGCCAGTACCGATGAGGCGTCGGCCGTCGAAGCCGCCGGTTTCAGGCCGAAACTGGTGCAGGGTGACGCCAGCAACCTCAAGGTCACCTATCCGGTCGATCTGCGACTGGCAGAACTGATCCTGCTGGCGAGAATGCAGGGGGGCCAATGATGCCAATGATTAATGTGGAAGTCGCGTCAGCGACTCACGAATCTTCCCTCCCCCCTCGCGAGGGAGGGGTCGGGGGAGAGGGAAACGGTCATGACTTTCATGGTCGAAGGTGTCTGGAAAAGTCATGACCGTTCGTATCGGACAAGGTTGCGACATTCACGCACTGGTTCCAGGACGCAAGCTGATCCTCGGCGGTGTCGACATTCCGCATGTCTGCGGCCTGCTCGGCCATTCCGATGCGGATGCGCTGCTGCACGCGATCACCGACGCACTGCTCGGCGCCGCTGCGCTCGGTGACATCGGTCGTCATTTTCCCGATACCGATGCCCGCCATCGGGGTGCCGACAGTCGGCAGTTGCTGCGCGCGACACTTGCGCTGCTGACGCAGGCCGGCTGGCGGGTGGGCAATGTCGACGCAACGATCCTCGCGGAGCAGCCGAAGATGGCACCACACCTGCCGCAGATGGTCGCCAACATCGCTGCCGACCTGCAGGTGCCTGCAAGCTGTGTGAACATCAAGGCCAAGACCGCCGAACGGCTGGGCTTTGTCGGCCGTGGTGAGGGCATCGCCACCGAGGCGGTGGTGCTGATCTGCCGGGGGGCTTGAGGTCTTCTTGAGGGGCGACTGCGTGAGTTTCGTGGTGATCCCGATGTGCCACCTTGCGGTCGTCCTTGAAGCAGGAAACGTCATGAGTCTGGGGTATGCACGGCAGAGGGCGGGCAGGCGAGCGGACTGGCAGCCGCACGGGAGGTCGATCGCTCTTAGACCAGCCGAATCGGACTCATGCGGTAGGCGGCCACCTGGACGTCATTGGTCAGCAGAGTGATGCCTTCGACCGTCGCCTGGGCAATCAGAAGTCGGTCGAAAGGATCTTGGTGATGATCAGGCAAATTTGCCAACCCTGCGGTGTGCTCGCTGTTGATGGGCAGCTCGATATAGCCGTTGTCGAGGAGTGCGCGCCGGAACAGGTGCGGGTCAACACGAAAGTCGGCCCTGGCGAGCGCATTCTTGATGGCGACCTCCCAAATGCTGGCGGGGCTGAAATACAAGGCATTCGTCTCGTCCTTGATCAGTGCGGACACCTCCGTCGGCAGAGATCCGCTCGCCGTGTCGTTTCCCGACACCCCGCTCCAAAGCAGCAGATGAGTATCGAGCAGGAGCTTCATTCCTCACAAGCGAACATCGCTACGATTTCTTCGCTTCCCAACGCATTGAATACCCTGGCTGCCGGCACAGTGACCTGACCGGCCAGAAAGCCGATCCGTTTCATTTGAGAGGACTCTGGTGCATTGAGCGCCATCACCTTGACCATAGGCTTACCGGCTTTGGCGATCACGAATGACTCACCCTTGGCGGCTTGTTCGACCAGGCGAGATAGCTGGGTCTTGGCATCGTGAATGTTGAACGTTTGCATGAACGGCTCCTGCGCCTGTAAATCTAGTCCGCTTAGTTTAGTCTGAAATAGTTGGTCGTCAACATCGCTGCCGACCAGGTGTCGGAATTTCTTACAGTTCGGTGGGACGATCCTGTCGCCGAAGACGAGATTCATTTTTAAACCAGATCATGAGATCAGTTGGCACGATTGATGCTTTGTGCGCTTTGGCTGCCGCTCAATCAGTGGGCAGTAAAAGTGTTAATCAATGATCAACTGTTCTCAAGAGGAGTCTTCCCATGCGCGCACTGTTCTCTATCGCTGTCCTGATGTCTACTGCAATTTCTGCTGTTGCGGCTCCTGTGCTGCACGTTCCGGAGCCCGAATCGCTGGCGCTGGTAGCCGCTGCAGCTGTCGCGATGCTGGTAGCCCGGCGTAATAAGAAGTAAAGCCGAGTCACTCACGCCTGGAGAAGGGGCATTTCGATTCCTGCCCCTTGATTCCCGGCGTTTTCGGCGTTAGGTGCCGATCATCAAGCCGACTGCCATCATCTTCAGCGTCTGTGGAAGAAGTCCTGGTGAAATTCGCAGCAGGATGCAAAATGGCTGTTCTGACTACTTATCTTTGACCCAGAAACCCAAGCCATGAGCACATTCACTATCCGTGTCACCTCTCCAGCGACCAACGCGGCCGGCACTTCATTCAATCCGGCAACCCAGCAGCCAGACCAGGGTGCGCCGAGTTTCCTTGACCTGATCGTCACGAACAGCACAGACCCGTTGCTTCCCAATGGCGTGTATGACGCCTATTGCCTTACCCCCTTGATCGACATCAATTTGTCGCCGACCACCTATTCCGGCACGACGAACTACCCTGGCAATACGGTACCATCGTTTGATCCATCCGGTTCGCTGGTGATGACGCAGCTACAGACCGATCGAATCAACTGGCTGCTGGCGCAAAATCTGACTTCCGATCCCAAGTTCGGTGGCCAATTCAACTACGGTGAAGTGCAGACCGCCATCTGGAAGATCAACGGCTTTACCGATGCCCAGATTATCGCTGCAGGCCAGACGCCCTTCCTGAATGACGGCGGCAATAACGTGGTCAGCTCCGCTGACATCGACTTCCTGGTGTCTCAATCCGCCATCGCCATCGCCAGCGGTAACGGCGTATTGCCAACCGATGCGTTCTTCACGACATTCATTGACCCGACGGGCAACGTACAGCCGCTGATCATCCAGCTGCAGAGTGCCAGACTCGGCGACTACGTTTGGTTTGATGGTAATGGCAACGGCCTTCAGGATTCCAATGAGGCTGGCGTCGACAATGTGGTCGTCGAATTGTACGACGGCAGCGGCAATTTCATTTCGAGCACCAAGACCGGCGACGATTTCAGTACCGCAGCAGTCGAGCATGGTTACTACCAGTTCACTGGCCTCAAGGCGGGTAACTATCAGGTGAAATTCATTGCGCCGACCTCATATCAGTTCACTACGAAGGATGCAAACGGCAACGCTCAGGATGCGGCCGACAGCGACGCACATGTAACTTCTGGATTCAGTCATGTCGTTACACTTCCCCCAGGAGGGTCGAATCAGACCATCGACGCCGGGCTGGTCCAGCCCGCCAGCCTGGGCGACCGGCTGTGGCTCGACAGCAACGCCAACGGCCAGCAGGACGACGGCGCGACCGGCATCAGCGGCCA